>JANYCO010000295.1 GCA_025360235.1 Cytophagales bacterium | reverse complement strand
ATTGGAAGACAGATTATACCAATCTTACAACCGTTTGCGTACCAATTTGAAAAACGGTTTGGCTGTAGTAATGGTAAAACGTGATGCTTGTGGCGGATGTTTTAATACTGTGCCTCCTCAGAGACAAGTTGACATTCGTGAAAAAAAGAAACTTATCGTATGCGAACACTGTGGTAGAATTTTCTCTCACGTAGAAATGAACGTATCCGAACTAATTAAAAAGTAATTTGATTTTTAAAATCACATTCCTAAATATAGAAAAAAGGGTGGCATTTATTTTCCACCCTTTTTTTATACTGCTTTTTTTTCTTCCACTTTTCTCAAAAGCAGATTTTGCTTTCGCTCCCAAAAACGAAGCGGCATATACTGAATTTTTAAACTTAAGAGTAACAAAAGGCCAAACACTCATTAATCAGGCTTTAAAGGAAAATGCTAAAAATGGTATCAGCATCTACCTTGCCAATTATGAAGACGCTATTAAAATATTTTTAACGGAAGATGCAAAGTTGTACAAACAACTTTCAAAGAACGAAGATTCAAGAATAACTAAGTTACAAGCATTAGAAAAAAATTCTCCTTACTATCGATTTACACAAGCTGAAGTAAAACTTCAATGGGCTTTTGTAAAACTTAAAATGGGTGATGAATTAAACGCTGTAATGGGAATGCGGAGCGCCTACAAACTTTTAGAAGAGAATATAAAACTCTATCCTGATTTTGTTCCCAATAAAAAAACAATGGGTCTATTAAACGTAATTATAGGCTCCATTCCATCCAACTACAACTGGGTGCTTTCTCTTATTGGAATGGAAGGCGATATTGACAAGGGAATGGAACAACTCAATGATGTATGTAAAGACGATAATCCATTCCGCCTTGAAGCGTCGATTATAAAGGTATTGGTAGAAAATTATATTGTTCATGCAAATAAAGGGCAGATTGAGGAAGCTACAAAATTATATCAGGAAAACCGCTATAATCTTTTGATCTGTTATCTTTATGCAGCTATTCTTACCAAAAATTCGAGAGGTGCAGAAGCGTTAACAGTCATCAATAGCCGACCTGTAAATAGTGATCTTATCTATTTCCCTCATGTTGATCTGATCCTTGGAGAATTAAATTTATACCAGGGCAATTATCCTTCGGCAAGAATTCACTATTCTAATTTTCTTTCTCAGTTTAAAGGAAAAAATTCAATAAAGGATACGTACTTTAAAATCTTTCTCACCTACTGGCTCAATGATGAAGATGATTTGGCAATGCCCTATCTAGACAAGATACTGAACAACGGCCGCGAACTTTATGATTCAGATAAACAAGCACAAAGAGTAGCGAAGAACAAAGAGATTCCCAATAAATCCCTTACCAAGGTGCGCCTCTATACAGATGGAGGATATTATGCCAAAGCCTTCGATTTAATGAAGAATCTTTCCTTGAACCAATTCTTTACGAAAAGAGAAAAGCTGGAATACCTTTACCGCTCTGCACGGCTTTATCATAAGGCCGGACAAGTAAACGACGCCATCGATTATTACAAGAAAACGATAGAACTTTCAAAAGAGGAAACGTATTATTTTGCTCCAAATTCAGCGCTTCAATTGGGGTATATTTATCAGAGTCGTAACGAAAAAGAAGAGGCCCGTAAGCAATTTAATCTTGCGCTTAGCTATAAAAATTACGAATACAAAAATAGTATTGACAACAAAGCAAAAGCTGCGTTGAACGAATTGGAAAATTGATGTGAGAAAGACTTTTTCATTTGCACCAGAAACCGATTTTATTAATAAGGCACTTCAACTGGCTAACAGAGAAAGTCATGTAGTTTATCTAAATCCAAATTCGTACAATTATCCGTACGGGGCTTTTCTGCATGTATTGGCTTTCGGAGTTTATAAAGAACTAAAGGAAGTTTCTAAAAACAATTTTGATACTTTACAAAATTTCCTGGATCATAATAAGGACTGGACTTTTGGCTATCTTTCTTATGATCTTAAAAATGAAACGGAACAATTAATTAGTACCAATAGTGATGGAATAAATTTCCCTCTCCTTAACTTTTTCATCCCAAAACATTTGATTTTTATTAAGGAAAATAATTATGAAATTGTTTCTGTAGAAAATCCGGAAGACTTGTATTTGCTTATTCAGAAAGAGCAACTATTAAAACCTCTCACTCCGTCTAATGTTGTTTTACAACAGAAAATATCCAAAGAATCATATCTTCATAAAATAAAATCGATTCAACATCTTATCTTGAGAGGAGATCTTTATGAAACCAATTTTTGTCAGGAATATTTTGCTGACAATGCTGGATTAGAGCCACTTTCCTCCTATCACAGATTGAACGAAATCTCCCCTATGCCTTTTTCCTGCTATTTAAAGGTAAATCAACGCTACCTTATCTGTGCTTCACCTGAGCGGTTTCTGAAAAAAGAAAAACAGAAATTAATTTCTCAGCCTATAAAAGGCACTGCTAAACGGGATCCCAATTTGGAAAAAGATGCTGAAATTCGTTCAGCCATGGAAAAGAGTCCGAAAGAACGTTCTGAAAATATTATGATCGTAGATTTAGTTCGGAATGATCTCTCCAAGTCGGCGAAAGCGGGGTCTGTGCAAGCAGAAGAGATCTGTGGTCTTTATAGCTTTCCAAAGGTACATCAAATGATCTCTACTATTACGGCTGAACTATCTTCTTCTGTTCACCCTGTGGAGGCTATAAAACACGCCTTCCCTATGGGAAGCATGACTGGTGCTCCAAAACTTAGGGCAATGCAAATCATTGAAGAGTATGAAGAATCTGCTCGTGGATTATTTTCAGGTGCTGTTGGATATTTCACTCCTGAAATGGATTTTGATTTTAATGTTGTGATTAGAAGTATACTTTACAATGGAGAGACGAAGTACTTATCTTTTCAGGCTGGCAGCGCGATTACCTATTATGCGGATGCTGAAAAAGAGTACGAAGAGTGTGAGGTAAAAACTGCGGCTATAAGGGCGGTTTTGAGTGAATAGAAACGGTGAACAGAAACAGTATTAATTTCTTTTTTCTGTTTCTGTTCACTGTTTCTGTTTACTCATTTAATGTAGGTGATATTCATTTTTCTGAGTTTTGAAATATCCACGTAGGTAGTACTGTACTCATCCAATTTTAGATCATAACGATTGAAATTAATATCGTGTGTTCTTATTGCCGAATTTCTCGCTTCTATTTCCAGGGTTTTTACATAACTTAACTCGGTATCGATATCAGAGTCCTTTAGAAAAACTTTTACTCTGTAAGGAATAGAATCCCAGTCCGGGGCTTCATGCACACGGGTAGCATCATAATCGGAAACATAGGATTCCTCATCATAATTATAATTATAATTATTACCATCCTGCGATTTTGCGAATTCAAAACTGCTGTAGTCTTCCATAATTTCTATATCATTATCAAGTGGCCATCTTTTTGATAAGTAAATAGTAGCTGTTGAATTTTTAAGTTTAATACTCCTCAAACCAGAAGTCATAAATAGTTTCATGCTCCTAATCTGACCCTTATAAGTATCAGGTTCCGATTCTTCAGACTCACTTTTATTCCCCTTTTTTTTCTGGATGTAATTTTCGATACTGTCTTTTACATAATCATAATTTACAACGAGCGTTTTACCTGTAATTTTATAACTAAGGTATTTATAATCGCTGGTATCCATGGTTATCTCATTTATAGAATCTCTGTATATGAAAAGCGAAACCAGCTTATTTGTACCATTCACTTCGACATTTTCAATTTCGCTTACCTTTGCTTTTTTTGTCTGGGCGTCATGTTCAGCTTTAATGTCCACTACCTCGCCGTTATTGATTTTAAAACGCAAACCAACCATGAATACCAAGGGGGTCAATAAAACCAGAATATTTCCAATTATAAATAACAAAGTAGACTTTTTCATTTCGATTAAACCTCCTTTTCTTTTAATTTAAAATAAGAACAAAGCAACAAAAAAGAAGGGACAAATATCATAAGAAAATAGAACACCACGCTCAGAAATCCGGGCCCCAAAGAAGTTCTGAATCCGGAATATTCATCTCGAAACCCATTTGAAATCATTTGCTCGTTCATTTCAGCTCTGTCTGGAAAACTATACCGCCATTCTCCAGGCATTAAGATGTCACTGTCTACGAAGGATATTCCATAAAAGAAATAAACCATTCCAACTACAAATGCAAGGAACAATGTTTTGAAAAAAGAAAAACGATTGAACAATACAGCTCCATACATAAAGAATGCTACTATAGATAAGTACCCACTGATTAGCAAAAAATAAATAATAGAATCCGGAATCTCGGGAAGGTAGAAATAGAAAATTTTAGAAGGATGAAATACTTTTACTACACCTATCTCTTCAAAGCTGGCATCTCTGAGGTTTTCAAGGTGACCTGCGTACTCTAACCCTCTCGCAAGGAACGTAGCTGGTATATCAATCAGATAGAATAATAATGTATAGGCAAAAAATAAAAATACTACACGAACCACAATTTCTGTTAACCATTTCTCCAAATGCGAAGCGGGTTTGTTTAGATAGAAAATAGCTTCGGCACTATTTGAGAAATTTACAAAACTTATACAGGCAAAGATTCCTCCAAAAATAAACAAGCCGCTAAAATACGTTACGAATTGAATCACTTCCCATTCAGTTGTATTGTTTGGATTAGTTACAACTCCATCTTCAATTTCAAAATAATAGGGACGAAAATTATTGACACAAAAAATCAGTATGTAGACTATAAATGCTATTGCTAAAATCCCAAAGGCATAAAGCAGGTATCGTTGCCGGTTTTCTGCAAGATGGTTCTTTATCAATAATGACAAACGTGAAAGACTCAATGTATCGTTCATGCGTTAAACAATTTATTAATTTCTTCAGGTTTCAACATTACAGCTTTATAGAGCATTTCCAGATCCACTTTAGATTCAAGACCAGAATCATTGATCAGCACTTCAGAAAAACCTGAGATGGTTTGTTCGGCATAAATAGTTTTTGGAGAATTAGAGACCGTCGAACTGTGTATAAAAGAAATTTTCTTTCCAATAGAAGAAATTGATTCGTTGAAAAGAATAGAACCATTGTCAATGACACTAATTCTGCCAATCAAATTCTCAATATCTTTCACCTGGTGCGTACTGATGATAATACATTTATTTTCATTGATACTACCCGACATTACATTTTTGAATTGTGTTTTACTCACTATGTCTAGTCCATTTGTAGGTTCATCCATTAAAAGCAACTCTGTATTTGTAGCAAGGCTGAAAGCGATCAAGGTTTTCTTTTTTTGTCCCAGGCTCATTTGATCCAATTTGTTGTCGTAAGGCACATCAAAATCGGAGATGTGTTTTTTAAATTCTTCCTGACTAAATCTTGGGTAAAACGGGGCTAGTGTACCAACAAAATCTTTTACATAAACGGAAGGGACGAAAAACTCTTCCGGCAAAAGAAAGAGTTTGCTTAACATAGAAGGATTACGGCTCACAGAAGGATATCCGTAAGTTGTAATGTTTCCTTTTTTAGGTTTTAACAAACCGCAGATATTTCTAAAGAGGGTACTTTTTCCTGTACCGTTTTTACCTAACAGTCCATAGATATTTCCAGGCTCGAAGTTGATACTTAGACCATCGAAGACATTTTTTTTCTTATAGGAATAGCTGAGATTCTCTATTTTTATCATGGATACTATTTAAAAACAATCATTTAAGAGATAAAAGTCTTATGTAGCCAAAAGACATTCATCAATTTAAAAATAATAATTGAAAATCAAAACCTCTACGATTCCAAAAACTCCTTCAATGGACCCATATAGTATTCATCCCAACCTTTTACGATAGCTTTGAACCCTCTTGGAGGAATAAGTTCATGGATAAGGCCAATAGTAGTTACACCATTCTTTTCAGATAAGTTAAAGGTAACCCTGGAATAATCTTCCCAGATATCCTCTTTCCAATCCTGAATGATCTGACTTTTAGTTATATAAAGATTTACCCCATGTATTGAACCACCCCAAAGAGAAAAAGTACCATTTGGCTTAATATCCATTTCAGCTTGTGCACCCGACCACTCCTTTATCACTTCCGGTAATACAAGTGCCTCATACACTTCGTCTAACGGTACATCTATTGTAAATATTTTCTTGAACGTCTTCATTAATTTATAATGCAATATTAATATGAATTTAACAAGTACCACCATATTTCCAAAAAAAACTTCAAATTGTTTTTCCGTCAAAATAGCGTAATTTGCAAGCCTTAAAATCTACTAACTTGTTTGATATAAATAACATACTCCGCGAAAACATCAAAAAAGCGAAGCCGTATTCTTCAGCGCGGGATGAATATAAAGGCAATGAAGGCGTTTTTCTGGACGCCAATGAGAACCCTTTAGGTTCTGTAACC
>JANYCO010000225.1 GCA_025360235.1 Cytophagales bacterium | reverse complement strand
ATACAGAATAATTCCCAGAACAATGGTAAGCAAGAAGCTAAGAAACAGCGAAATTGTTTTAGCGTTGAATAACATAAAAATTATAGATTTTCATTAGAGAATTTATATCCGATTCCTTTAATGGTAGTAATATATCCTTCTCCGATCTTTTCCCTGACTTTACGTACATGCACATCGATGGTTCTTGCCACCACATATACTTCGGAACCCCATACATATTTAAGAAGATCATCTCTTCCATATACTACATCAGGATGCATTGAAAGAAAATACAATAGTTCAAATTCTTTTTTTGGTAAAATTATTTTTTCACCGTTTTTAGTTACTGTATAACTTGAGCGATCTATTATTAAATTTCCTGAAGCTATAACGTTAGGTTCGCTTATCGGATTTTGATCACGCCTGAAATAAGCTGCGAGTCGACTTAACAGCGCCCTTGGCTTAATTGGTTTGGACAAATAATCGTTGGCTCCTGCCTCAAAAGCTGCTATTTCTGTAAACTCTTCAGACCTTGCTGTAAGGAAAATAATATATGTCTCTTTAAGTTTTGCAATTTCCCGAAGCCTTCTGCAAGTTTCAATACCATCCATTTTCGGCATCATTACATCAAGGAGAATCAATTGAGGATTATGTAATTTAGCAGCTTCAATAGCAGCATGCCCGTCAGAAGCTGTTATTACTTCATACCCTTCTTTACTAAGGTTATAATCCAACATTTCTAAAATATCACTCTCATCATCTACTACCAGTACCTTGTTCTTTTTGCTCATCGATATTTTATCTGCCTATGATATAGTTTTTACTCACTGAATAATTTCTCAAGGGCTTTATCCAACTCTGCACCTCTTAGATTTGTAGCAACAATCTTACCTGTCTTGTCCAGTAAAAAGGCAGCTGGAATTCCTCGTATTCCGTACAGTTTAGCCGCTTCGTTACTCCATCCTCTCAAATCTGACACATGGTTTTCCCATATTAAACCATCTTTTTTAATAGCAGCTATCCATTTATTTTTGTTATCATCAAGTGAAACACTGAATACCGTAAAACCTTTGTCTTTATATTTTTTGTAAGCAGAAACTACATTCGGATTTTCCATTCTGCATGGGCCACACCAAGAAGCCCAGAAGTCCAACAAAACAACTTTTCCTTTTAGAGAATGTAATGATATCGATTTCCCTGTTGTATCCTTCATTTTAATATCAGGAGGAATATCTCCTACTTTAGGCATTCCTTTTGGAATATTATCTAAAAAGAATTTTGAATATTTGGAATTTGGAAAGTCTCTGCCGTACTGTTCTGAAAGAGTTCTGGCATATTCCTGATCTTGCTGAATGATCCCTCTGATTAATGAAGCGTAGGCAATTTCTTTATTAGCATTTAATTTTTGACATTTCGAAAGTACCTGAAATGAAGCCACTTTCATATCTCCCTGCTGATAATATTTTTGCAAAAAAACGAAAATTTTGTTTGACAACATATCTCCTCTAGCATACTCTTCGTCTAAGAATTCAACCTTTTTAAAATAGTTGTCCTGAGTCGTAGTATCATAGCTGATAAACATTTCCGCTACTTTTGCCACAAAGGTTGTTTTATTATTTTGCACAAGAACTGAAAGCTTAGAACGAAGTTCTCTGTTTACGGTATCTAACTTTTGAAGCAATTTACCTATTTCTATTTGAAAAGCAGCAGGATCTGTATCCCTCAAAGGCATGTAGGACTGGGCTTTGTCATCCAATTTCTTAAACTCAGCACTGTGCCATGAATTAATAGCAGAGTATTTACCATATATCTCATTTTCTTTTGATTCAAAAACTTTCAATTCACCAGTCGTCATATCGGCTTCCATCTTTAGAGGTGTATGATCAAAAACGAAAGTGAAATTCTTTTTGTCGTCTAAGCCAATTTTATAAAAACCTCTCAACATTGATTCTTTGCTCTTAAACTCAAAAGCTCCGTTTACAAGTTTGGAAGAATCTATCTTTTCTATTTCTGCTCCAAAACATTTAAACAAATAAATACTTGGATAAACCTGAGCATTCTTTACAGTCCCCTTTATAACAACCGATTTGGAAAATAATGGATTGACTAAACTCACCAAAAGCAATGCAGCAAGTATAATTTTAATTTTATTGAATTTCATTTTGTATTTTATTTTGTAAACGTTATTGGATATTTCAGATTTCTATGCGCCTTCAGATCCACTTCAACAGCACCGACAAACATATCGGCCTGAATTTTTAAGGGAAGTTTATTTTTGTCGTCCGACAACCAAAGTCTAATGGAATTTTCTCCTTCAAACAGTCCATTATCAGGCATTATAGGTGCAAGACGAATAGCATTAATTTTTCCAAAGTCCGTTTTTATTTGTTCTTTACCTTTATACCGAATTTTCATAATAAATATTTTATCCTCAAAAAAGGCATTAACTTCAAACATATCGCCAACCTTCATTTTGTCAAAATCAATCACTCTTAGATAATAAGCTCCACTTACGATATCCTGCATCCCAGTGATGATAGGAAACTCTTTATGATTTTTATTCTTACTTTTATTCTCAGAATCTACGATTGCTTTTTTAGCAGTATAATTAAACTGAACCACTTCCTTTAGTCGGTATTTACCTTCCTCAATGTCACGACTGCTTTTTTGTGAAATCTTACTGGATGTATCAATATAGGTTGTCCATGTATCTCTGATGCGGGTAATCAAGTCAAAACTTCCTGAAGATTTTCCTGCACAGGTCACTTTATAACAAATCTTTTTATTTACATAATACAACTGATCACTCACTTCCAACTTTGCCTCACCCGCTGTAATAAAACCATAATGCAGTCTGAACTCAAATGCCTCCTTAGGTCCGTAGTTAATTGGCACCAATTCTATATTTTCCCTATTCGTAAAGGAGAAAAAAGAGAAAATTACAATAAATACTATTCCAAAAATTTTCTTCATATTAGGTAATATATTCAAATTTAAAATTTTAACCCGAATGTTGTAAAGAAATCTTTCAGTTTATTAATTTCTTCAGCCTCTATAGCAGGAAAATTTGCAATTCTAAAGGTATTGGTCTTCCAGTTTCCATAACCATTCCCTAGCAATAATCCTTTTTCCTTGGCTTCCTTTTTTATTCTTTTGATAGTTTCTTCTTTCCCTGTTAATGCAATTACGGTTCCCGACCTGAGTTTTTCACTTTTAACCAGAAGTTCAACCTGCTTCATTTCTCCAAAAAAATCATACCAATTCTCTGCTATTATCCGTATTTTCAGATCTGTTTCTTTTATTGAAGGAATCATCTCTACTACTTTCATCAACAAATAGATATCCAAAACGTTCGGTGTATAGGTAGTTTGATACTCTTTCATCCTTTCTATCATAGAAATCAAGCTATTATAATGCCTGTTTTCACCTATTTCTTTAGCCCTGTGGATAACTGCTGGTGAACAGATCATAACAGCCATTCCAGCCGGCAACCCAAAACATTTCTGAACGGAAGCATACCAGATATCAGCATTTGAAAAATCGAGAAATGTACCGGCCATTGATGAGGTAGCGTCCACCGCTATCAATTTATTGGGGTACTTGGTTCGAAAAGACTTTATGGAAAGATTAGAAACTTCGGTACCATTGGATGTTTCATTATGGGTAATCGCTATTAGTTCAGCTTCCTCCGGAACTGAAAATTTTGCAGCACTTAGCTCTTCTTCAATCTGAAACTGTAGACCGTGACAATTTGGTTTAAGTTTTTTTGTATTCTCCAACCACTTCTCCCCAAAGGCTCCATTATAAAAATGGTAACTTCTTTCTTTAATGACAGACTGAGCAATGATTTCCCAACACTCCGTGGCAGAAGAAACAAAGAAGATTGTATACTTTTCCGGAACAAGAAGTTTTTCTTTAAAAAGAGTAATTGTTTTTTTTGATATTTCTATAAACTCAGGACTACGATGATTGATGCTAAGCGCCCCCTTTTCAAAGGCCTCCTGCATAAACTCCGGAATTTTAGAGTAAAGTCTCGACGGTCCCGGGTAAAAAGAAATCATTTCGAAGAAGAATTAAGCAAATAAAACAAAGCCATTTCATAACTCATCATTCCGAATCCTAAGACCACACCTTTACAAACACTACTGATATAACTTTTATGTCTGAATTCTTCTCGTGCGTGCACGTTGGAAATATGAACTTCAATAACCGGTGATTTTATTGCTGAAATAGCATCCGCAATGGCAACAGAGGTATGCGTATAAGCTCCTGCATTTATAAGAACCCCATCATAAGAGAAGCCCACCTCATGCAATTTATTGATCAACTCCCCTTCTACATTGGACTGATAATATTCCAGTCCTGCGTTTGGGTATTTAGCCTGAAGGGTTTTGAAATATTCTTCAAAGGTCTGATTGCCGTATACACTTGGCTCCCTTACTCCCAGTAGATTCAAGTTAGGACCGTTTATAATCAGTATTTTCATTATTTATGTTTTATTTTTTAATCCTATCAATCTAATTAATCCTTTAATCCTAATCCTTTTTTGTTAGTTTTACCTTGGATGAACTGGGATATCTTTATCAAACAATTCAAAAACTACCTTCAATTGGAGCGCTCATTATCAGGCAACTCCGTGGAAGCTTATGTGCACGACATTGTAAAGCTAAGACAGTTTTTACAAATATCCAATGCCGATCTTTCTCCACAGAAAGTAAGTCAGAAACATCTTCAGGACTTTATAGAATTTATCAACGAACTTGGCCTGGCACCACACTCTCAAGCCCGTATCATCTCTGGAATCAAAGCCTTTTACAAATTTCTGATGATTGAAGAAGAGATAGTAGACGATCCATCTGCTCTTATTGAAGGGCCAAAGCTTGGAAGAAAGCTTCCCGATACTTTAAATTTCCAGGAGATAGAACAATTATTAAATGCTATAGACCTCTCCACTCCAGAGGGTGCCAGAAACCGATCTATGCTGGAAACTCTTTATAGTAGCGGACTTCGGGTAACAGAGCTTGTTGAATTGAGAATCAGCAATGTTTTTTTTGACGATGGTTTTTTGAAAATATTGGGCAAGGGAAATAAGGAACGTTTCGTTCCTATTGGCGGAGACGCCATGAAGTATATGAAAATCTACATGCATGAAATCCGAAATCAATTGTCCATTCAAAAAGGCTTTGAAAATTTTGTATACCTAAATCGCAGAGGTAAAAAGCTTACAAGGGTAATGATTTTTACTATCATTAAAAATCTGGCTAAAGAAATAGGGCTAAAGAAAACAATAAGCCCTCACACCTTCCGTCACTCTTTTGCTACGCACCTTATAGAGGGTGGTGCGGATCTAAGAGCAGTTCAGGAAATGTTGGGACATGCCTCCATCACAACAACTGAAATTTACACCCATTTGGATCGTGATTATTTGAAGGAGGTTATCAGAACGTTTCACCCAAGGTCATAACCAATAGTGAATCCTGCCTTATTCTAATTTAATT
>JANYCO010000195.1 GCA_025360235.1 Cytophagales bacterium | reverse complement strand
GGGAACCTTCTGATAATACCCTTGAAAAATTTACTTTTTGAATCAATTTTCTTCCTTTTCCTTAAAACACCCCCCAAAAAACTAATAAAACCTTAAGTTTTCTATCCTTTTTTCCAAAACAAGTACAAAATTACCAATTTTTTAGGTTTGTATAATATTTGGATAAGTTATTATAATTATAATTATACTCCTCTAATAAGTAGAATTACATATTAAAATAATACAATTATACAAAATAACCTAAAATATGATTATACGTAATAAAACAGTTAAAGAATGTACATAATTAAGTTATATATATAATTTTATAAAGAATATTCAAAAATAAGTACGATTAGATTTGTTGGAATTATAAAAATTGCCGTAGTTTGTATCGACTTAAAAAAATACTATTATGGTACTCTTTGAAACGAAGAAAACAAAAAATCTAAAAAGCCATTTGGCAAACTTAGTAGCTATAGCAAACTCTGACGGAGATTTCTCTGTAGCTGAAAAAAGATTAATATTTGACATCGGTGTGAAAAATGGTTTGAGCATTGATGAAGTAAAAAAAATCATTAAATCTGACGGAAAAACAATTGAATTTAAAGTTCCTGATAACGATGCGGAAAGATTTGATGAACTATTCGATTTAGCTTCTATGATGCTTGCTGATGGCGAATGCACAGAAGATGAATTATCTAACTGTATCGAACTTGCAGAAAAACTTGGTTTTAGAAAAGCTATCACAGGAGTTTTGGTAAGAAGAATTGTTACTCTACAAACTGTAGAAGGTGAGCGTAAAAGCAAAGAGGAAATAAAAATCCTTTGCGGAGACTTCCTTAACTTCTAGTAGTTTTCAATCAACACCTATATAATTTAGTTTCATAACCTAAATTTAGAGGAAGCCCTTCACACGGGGCTTCCTTTTTTTATTTATATCTGTTATATTGTAGTCCATAATCATTATGACAACAAATCAATACCTGAGAATTGCCGGTGCTGCACTAAATCAAACTCCATTTGATTGGAACAACAACCGTAAAAATATTCTTGACGCCATCCAACAAGCTAAAGAAGAAAAAATAAAAATCCTTTGCCTTCCCGAATTATGTATTACCGGATATGGATGCGAAGACGTATTTCTTAGCGAATGGCTTCCTGAAAAAGCAATGAAGGAACTATTTTCCATACTTCCTTTCTGTACTGATATCATTGTAAGTATTGGTTTACCTGTTCGCTTCGATGGATTGCTTTACAATTGTGCTTGTTTAATAGAAAATGAAAAAGTACTTGGCTTTACTGCAAAACAATTTTTAGCCAACGATGGCGTACATTATGAACCTCGTTGGTTTAACGCATGGCCCGCCGAACTTATAGAAGAAATAACAATTTCCGAAACGCAATATAAAATAGGAGATGTTTTATACGAAGTAGAAGGAATTAAAATCGGCTTCGAAATCTGTGAAGATGCATGGAGACCACAGCGCCCTGGTATCCGTCATCAACAAAAAGGAGCGAATCTAATATTAAACCCAAGTGCCAGTCATTTTGCATTCAACAAATCAATTATCCGATATGATCTTGTAATTGGCGGTTCAAAAAGATTTGATTGTACATATATTTATGCCGACCTTCTTGGAAACGAAGCAGGCAGAATGATCTACGATGGTGAAGTATTAATTGCACATAGAGGAAAATTGATCCAGCGTAACGATAGGCTTTCTTTTAAAAATGTAAACCTGGTTTATGCCGACATTAATTTCCAAAGTGGGGAAACCAGCCTTACCCCTTTGGTGCATGATGACCTTGATAAGGAATATGAATTCTGGGAAGCTACCTCTTTAGGCCTATTTGATTATATGCGCAAAAGCAAGAGTAAGGGATTCGTCCTCTCGCTCAGTGGTGGCGCAGATTCTTCAGCATGTGCTGTGATGGTTTGCGAAATGGTAAAAAAGGGACTCAAAGAATTGGGTGTAAAAGAATTTATTTCAAAAGGCGGAATCGACAATCTAATAAATACAGAAACCATTATTACTCTTTCTTTCGAAGAACAGGTAAAACGCATCATGAATAAAATTCTTGTATGTGCCTATCAGGGAACGGTCAACTCAGGTGAGGCTACTTTTCAAAGTGCTGAGAAACTTTGCAAATCGATAGGCGCCACCTTTTACCATTGGCCTGTAGATGAAGAAGTAGAAAGCTATAAAGGCAAAATAGAAAAGGCGATTGGAAGAAAACTAAGCTGGGAAACAGACGATATCACGCTTCAAAATATTCAGGCCAGAAGCCGCTCTCCTATTATCTGGATGCTCGCTAATATAAACCATTCCTTGCTCATCACTACCTCCAACCGTAGTGAAGGCGATGTTGGCTATGCTACCATGGACGGTGATACATCCGGAAGTATCGCTCCTATTGCCGGAGTAGACAAACATTTCATTAGAAGTTGGCTATTATGGGCAGAGAAAAAAATGGGACAGTCAGGCTTACGATTTGTTAACGCTCTCACTCCCACTGCCGAATTAAGACCGTTGGAGCGAACACAAACGGATGAAAAAGATTTAATGCCTTATTCTATTTTAGTAGAAATAGAACGACTCGCCATCAAAGAACGATTATCTCCGAAAATTGTTTTCACTAAATTAAAAGAAAAAAAACTAGAAGACTCAGAATTATTAAAACTCCATATTAAAAAATTCTACCAACTCTGGACACGTAATCAATGGAAACGAGAACGTCTGGCACCCTCCTTCCACATTGATGATTTTAACGTGGACCCCCGCTCCTGGTGCAGGTTCCCTATTTTAAGTGGTGGATTTGAAGAGGAATTGAGAGAACTTTATAATGATTAATTATTAATAAAAAAGGTTCTGCTACTTTCGCAACAGAACCTTTATACTTACCAACTTCTCTTAAGCTTATTAATATATTGTAGAAATTTCTTCTTTCTGAGTTTGAAAAACCAAATTCAACGACTGATCTTTCGTCTCAATATAATTTCCGTTGATTCTTTTTCCATTTAACTTTTGAAAGATAAACTCTTTAAGTTTTGTATCTTCTGTTTTTACATCAGTTACGGAAATAATATTATCCTCACTTATACTAAACTCCACTTTCACAGGAGAAGACTCAGCAATAGACAAATCGGGTACACCAATTAAGTCTTTCATTTGAGTAGTCTGATCAGCACAAGAAACGTATTTCATTTTAGTCTTATTTTTACCAGCAACACTCACACCGTTCGTTCCTATTAGAAGGCTACCAACCAAAAGGAACATGTAAACTAACTTTTTCATAGGCTCTTTATTAATTAATACATTATAAATTTAACTTTTACTTAACATTAAACCTATCAATTAACATATTCTTAACATTGATTGAATTGTAATGTTGTTTATAGAGTAATAAACGAACATAGGAGATTTCGGTTTCAGTATTTGAAGCAACTGAATAAATACATCTTAAATAACTGAAAACCAATCATTAAAATATTTTAAAGAAATACTGATTATGAACGGGATAGAATAAAAACAGAAAAAATAAGCCTTAACATTAGAGATGATTTGTTAACACAAAGATAATATATAAAAATACCCAAAAACTCGAATTTTAGGGATTAGGCAGGGTCAACATCAAAAACTACCTGGGCATTTCTATACTTTTTATCAGATTGTAAAAGTTGCAAGGACTGCTTTTGAAGCAATTCTTTTACAATAGAAAGTTTAATTTTCTCCTTTTCTAATTTTATAAAAATATCTACTAAATAATTATTTCGTATCCGATCTATGACTGGAGTCTCAGGCCCTAACACTCTTTTACTTCCCAATTCAGGGCTAAGCACTTTTACAAAATCAGTTGCAAAATCGTGAGCAGTTTTCTTATCATGGTCTTTGATCGTAATTTTTATAATTCTATAAAATGGAGGATAGTTGAATTTTTCACGTTCTGTCAGTTCTAATTTATAAAAACTTTCGTAATCGTGTTTGACTACCTGATCAAGAATAAGCTGATTAGGATTGGTAGTTTGCACTAACACCTTCCCCTTCTGTCCTCTTCTACCAGCGCGTCCACTCACCTGACTAAGTATTTGAAACGCTCGTTCTGCAGCACGAAAATCCGGAAAATGAATCATACGGTCTGCATCAAAAATCCCAACCAGTGTTACTTTATCAAAATCCAATCCTTTAGTGACCATCTGAGTTCCTACAAGTACATTAGTCTTACCTGATTCAAAATCTGCAATGATATTCTGATAAGCATTTTTATTTCTGGTTGTATCAAGATCCATTCGTTGTACTCTGGCTTCCGGAAGAAATAATTTTAGATCATCTTCCAATTTTTCAGTACCAAAACCTATGGATTTCATTTTGGCAGAACCACAGGCTTCACATTTTTGTGGTACCTTTTCTGTAAAACCACAATAATGACAACGCAAGTCCCCACTGTGCATATGATAGGTAAGACTCACGGAACAAGAAGTACATTTGGGAATATAGGCACAATCTTCACAATTTAAATAAGGGGCATACCCTCTCCTGTTTTGAAAAAGTATTGCTTGTTCTCCATTATCCAGACAAAGTTTAAGATCTTCTAACAAAACAGAGGAAAAATCATTTTTCATGGTCTTGAATTTCTTCTCGCGCAATGTATCAACCATTATAATCTCCGGCAATTGTGCTGTACCAAAACGTTTGTCCATTTTTACCAAACCCCACTTCCCGATTGTGGCCTGATAATAAGTTTCTATTGAAGGCGTAGCAGAACCTAACACTACTTTCGCATTGTGAAACCTCCCCAACATGAGTGCGGTATCTCTCGCATGGTAGCGTGGAGTGGGTTCGTATTGTTTGTAGGAACTTTCATGCTCCTCATCAACGATAACCAGACCAAGATTATCAAAAGGCAAAAACACAGATGAACGTACACCAATTATAAAAGAAAATTTTCCGGAAATAATACCTCTCCAAACTTCCACTCTTTCGTTGTCAGAAAATTTGGAATGATAAATTCCCATTTTATTTCCAAAGACTTTATTCAGACGCGAAACAATTTGAGTGGTAAGTGCGATTTCAGGTAATAGCATCAGCACTTGAGACCCGCCTTGCAGGGCATGTTTTACAAGTTCAATATAAACTTCTGTTTTGCCACTACCTGTAATACCATGCAACAGGGTAACATCATTCGATTTAAAACTTTCCAGCAGTTCATCTTTGGCTCGAAGCTGATCCCCAGAGAGATTTATTTCTTGTTCGGTCTTCAGATCATTATCAGCAAAACGAGAAATTACCTGGTCGAATTCTTCAAATATATTATTTTTAATTAATGTAGATAATGCCGAAGAAGAAACATCTGCATTGAGCAAAACGTTTTTTGCAATTCCTCTCTTATTATTAGCTTTCTCTTTCTGAACATGAGAGAGCTGCATATAGCGCAATAATATATTCAGCTGTTTTTCCTTTTTCGCCAACTTATTAAAAACCTCCTCAAACAATTTTTTATCCTCTAAAATTTCATCACTAAGCTTTACTTTAGAAATTACTTTTGGAGAATATTTTTCTTTAAGTTCTTCAAATAAGATTACCGCTCCTTTTGCTAATAAAGACTTTATAATAGGATGAATTGTTTTCTTCCCCAACAACGTCATCACGTCATTATAGCTAAGATTTTTTTTCTGCAGTTCGTCAAGAATTAATTGTTCGGAAGACGAAAATTCATAATTACCATCATACTCTGGATTTAGCTGAATCTTTGATTCACTACTTAGTTTTAGACCTGATGGAATAGCGGCATTGAAGACCTCTCCTTGAGTACACATATAATAGGAGGCCATCCATTCAAAAAGACGAAACTGGAACCCATTCACCGTAGGACTTTCGTCCAAAAGATCGAGTAGATATTTAGCTTCATATATTTTGGGTGGATTGTGATGCACCGCAGCAATAATCGCTGTCAATACCCTTTTCTGTCCGAACTGTACAACGACTCTAAGTCCCTGTTTTACTTTATCTGCAAACTCACGGGGAACTCTGTAGGTATAAAGCAAAGGAAGGGGCAACGGAAGAACCACATCAGCAAAAAGGGTTTGCTCATTTTGATATTCTTCGTTGTTAAATTCTAAGGGCACTTTTCGTTATGCTATTTTAGTAAAAATAAGCATTATTTTACGGATATCATTTTATTTTACTCTTCAAAAAAGAGTTCGTATTCAGTCCCCTTAAACTCAGCCTTTAGAGCTTGATAGTTTATGATCAAAGCA
>JANYCO010000172.1 GCA_025360235.1 Cytophagales bacterium | reverse complement strand
ACTACTATCGATTTAAAATCTATGATTCATGACGGAGGTATAGAAATAGAAGTTTTAAAGAAACTAGACGTACTCGTTGGAGGCAAAATGGTGTACGCAAAAGGTTCTGAAAACGTTGCTATCCGTGATGCATACAACAATATCGTATTATACAATACAACGAGTTACAGGAATATAAATTTCCAACAAATGATGTTGGGTTATGGATTGAAATACAGATTCTCTAAAAACTCATATTTAACTACACAGTACCATACTTTTGCAATCAACGATAAAGCGAACACAAGCAAAACAATAAATTTTAATCAGTTTTATGTCCTGTTTATGATGAATTTCTAGTCAGGAGTTTTAAACAACTAAAATTATGAAAAAATATATTTTAAATAGTCTTATCATAGGGTTAATCGTATTGGGTTCTTGTGCAAAGAAGGAGAAGATTGGCCCTGACCTTGAAGCGTTATACAAACCAGTCCAGTTTGCAACTCCTTTCGCTGTTAATAATACTTCGCCTAATTTTAGCGTTGGAGATAAGGTATACTTTTCAGCTAAATTTAAAAATGAAACGTATTGGTTAATTACTGTTACGGGAAATACCTCTGGTGCAGTAAAGTATTTTTATGGTACCGGAACTTTTATTTCAAATGCTACTTGGGATGGTTCAGCCGATATTTTACCTTCTTTTGCTGCAGAGACAGTTTCTGCTGAATTAAGTTTTCCTAGAAGTGCCACTAGTTTTGTTTCAATAGGACTTACAATCGTGGGTGCAAAAAATCATGATGCAGGAAATGTATTGATTACGGATTTCAGTACTACAAAATTTGGATTATCAAATGCGAACGTAAATACATTATGGCCATCTGATTGGGTTGCTACTGTAACAGGGAATAATATTCCTTATAGTAATCCTGATGGCAACCAGTATTGCAGAATGGGACCAAATGCAGCCTGGCAAAATAATGCCAGTTACCCAGGGCACAAATCCCCTTATATCGATTTCCTTACCATTTCGGCTAATGCACAAGGCTATCCTACCTATTTCCCATTAATTGCTGACCCATCACAAATTTATTTCAATGCAATGGTTTATTATGACCCATTAGTTAGTATAAATGCAGATAAGATGTGGTTTCAAGTAATATTGCATGAAGAGGACAAAACGAATCCAAGTAGTATTGTTGCAAAATCGGTAAACATTTATTTTAAAACCCCGGTAAACGGTGTTTTGCCCCCTGCTCGATGGGATTTAGTTTCTATTCCATATCTTGATTTCAAAACCAGTGATAGTACACAAACACATATCAATCCTCAGAAAATTAAAGATGTTCAGTTGGTTTTACTTTCAAAAGCCAAACAAGATGTATTGGATGCCGGTACCTATCCCGTTTCGGTTACCTTTGACCATCTGATATTTACTCATTACAAGCCTTATCAGCCTTAAAAATATAGTAGGCAGTCTGTTTTATTAATTCGTTTTTTTTGTAGAATTTTACTAACCTTTAGGGGCTTCCAATATAAATTGGAAGAAGGACGAATTATTTATGATTGAAAAAATCGCTTACCGTTATCTGGTAAGACTTACTAAACTGCCAACCAGAGCTGATGATGCCTTACATCTTCTCAGCGATCAGGAGGTAAAGACGATACGAAGGGAGGTATGGTATACACTTTTATGGGCAGCTGTATTCGGTGCTATCGGTGTACTTGCTTTATACTTACCCCAAATTTATTTTAATGAATATTTTTACGAATATAAATGGTCATCACCATTTTCTCCCGAACCCTTAGCAATTCCTGTAGTAAACATTATTTATGGTTTTATCCTGGTCTATATTGAGATCTATGCCTTAATGGCTATAAATATAAGGGCGGTTTTTAAAATTGCAGAGGTATGTGGTTTTCCGGATAAGAATGATCCTGATTTTGACAAACATATTGAATCCTTGATGAGAGTTGGATTGGAGAAGGACGACAAATCAGATTATACTTATGGAATTAACCCTATGCAAGGGGCCTCTAAATGGGCACTTTTTTTATTCTTACTTATTTCCAGGTTAAAAGCAACGATAAGCAATTATGTTATTAAAATGATCGTGAGAAGGGTTTTAGGAAGATTTGCTTTACGTGCTATAACAAACATTATAAACATTGGAGTTGGAATTCCTGTCTTCGCTTTCTGGAATGCCTATGCATCTTATATAGTGATCCATGAAACGAAAGTAAGGATAATGGCTCCAACGCTCATAAACCAGTTGTGCCGCAATCTTTACGAGCAATATAAAAACACGCCGGAATTTACCGCTTACATATACGATACGTTACAATACATTGCCATGTCAAAAAGAAAATACCATCACAACCATTTTTTGTTGGCAAAAAATATTTTATTAATATTCAATATTCCTGTAAAGGAGGCACATCCTCTTAGTGAAGATTATTTTGAGATGGTAAAAAATGCGAAACCTGAAATTAGAGAAGGTGTAATTAAGTTACTTATGGTTGGTTTTATTATAGATGGAAATTTATCACCACAAGAGAACAGCACCATTAGCAAGCTTCATAAAGAAGGTGTTATTCCATTTGATAAGAAAAGAATCAAAGTATGGATCCGCTCTTTTGTTAAAGGGAAGGGTCTTGATGGATTAGTGGATATGAAATAAACATCGGAACAGCTGATTAAATGGATTATGGAATTTCGCTGATTATTTTATCTCAAAGAATTAATAACTCAATTCTACTTTTGTAAAGGAAAACAGGATAATTATTAATTTGGTATTTTATTTATCTGTGTAATCTAAAAATCCGTTTAATCTGTGAAAAAAAATCAGCGGCACTACCCGAAGGCAGCACCGCTTCAACCCACTCTATTAAACCTAATCTTCCCCTCTACCAACTTCACAAGCATATATACGCAGCAGAAGGAAAAGGTTAAAATACTTTCTCGAAGCTTCATGTAAGAAATCAATATAGTATGCGTGCATACTATACTGATTTTATGGAATAGAATATGATTTGAGCAGTATCATACCAAACGATGTATGTTTAGATAGACTAAATAGAAGTTTTCTTGTCTGCTATTTTATGCAGTTTTAAATAAAAAAATGGAAAATATTTTTTCTTAAAATCTGTGAAATCTATAAATCCGTCTAATTTCGTGATACTATTCGAAAAAGAAATAAAGGCTCACGGTATGCGTAGTGAGTTTTAGAAGACTCTGACTGTATACATTAGGATCATTAATAAGCAAATTAGATAATCCATGAGAAAATCTCAGCTCTGGGGCAAATTTAAAAAACTGAAAATATAAATCTACACCAAATCCATATTCTATATTCACATCAAAATTTCTTGTTCTTAATTCAGCCTTTGTCTTTTCGTTTTTCTTTGCACCAGCTTCTATGCATGGTTTTATTCCACCTACCATATATAAACGATGGTTTCTTCTGCGCTGAGATTTGTATTTCAGTAACATTGGAGTCTCAATAAATACGGACTCTGCAGATTGATTGGATTTAAATCCATTTTTAAAGTTATACTGTACTGCTCTTGTATAAAAAGCCACTCCTGGCAGAAGACGAAAGTCAAAATATCTTGACAACCTCATATTCATTACGAATCCAAGATCAAATCCTCCGGCAGGTCTTGAGCGGACAGATGTAATAGAATCAGTGAATAGAAGGTCAGAGGCCATAGGACGAAAACGTGTACCGTTGAGCCCAAGGGTAAAGCCATAGTGCAAAAACCGGTCGTCGTAATGTGGGATATTTGAATCCCATTCAAATTTTTCAGGTGTATGAAGAGGTATCTGTTGTGACCGAACAGTTGTCATCACCAAGAGGCAGAAAAGAAAGAAAATGGTTATTATTTCTTTCCTGTATAGATGGAACTTACTCCAAACGTGAGTGGTTTGCATTTTGTATTTTTAAATCCTGTGTTATC
>JANYCO010000170.1 GCA_025360235.1 Cytophagales bacterium | reverse complement strand
AAATTAGTATTCCTTACAACTACACTGCTCCTGTTTAGTTTTGTAAATGATAACATCCAACTTGACCAACTGAATAACGCTAAAGGTCTTTTTTCTACCATCATTATAAAGAATGATACAACCGTTTTCAGACAATTTTATAATGGAAAAACGGAAAATGATCTTTTTAATATTCAGTCTGAAACAAAGAGCATCATGGCTCTTCTTATTGGTATTGCTATAGACAAAGGATTCATAAAAAATATAGACCAGCCGATCTCAGATTTTTTTCCGGAATTATTAACGGATACTAATACGGCAAAAAAACAAATTTCTATTCGACATCTTTTAAATCAAACCTCCGGGTTAAAAGAGTATGAATGGCCTGAACTTGACAAATGGTCAACCAATTCAAATCCTACCAATCTTGTTCTTTCACAACCCCTCGTTTCTATACCTGGAAAACGATTTCAATACAATACTGCTGCCACGCACCTATTATCTGCTATCCTTACAAAAGCAACTAAAAAAGAAACTGCACTATTTGCCGATGAATACTTGTTTAAACCATTAGGCATTATCAACTATAAATGGGACAAACTCAACGACGGCTACCATGATGGCGGTGGACGTTCCTTCTGGATGAAAACAGATGATATTGCAAAGGTCGGAGTGCTACTGCTTCATAAAGGGAAATTAAAGGGACAACAACTTATCTCCAAAAAATGGATCAATGAACTTTTCAGCACAGAAAATAAATTAACCGCACCATGGGGGTTAAAAAATTCCCTTTATGGATTATGTTGGTATCAGAGCCTTTATAAAGATCAACCTGTTTATTATTCAATGGGCTATGCAGGACAATTTATGTTTATCTTCCCTGAAATGAAAACAGTAATTACGGTGAACCACAATAACCAAACCTTTCAGGGAAATCAGCAATCATACAATTTCATGGAAACTTATTTACCTGTCATAGTTGATGCTGTTGCGAAATAAAAAATTAGTTATGAAATTAAGCGTTAGTATTGTTTCACGCTGGTTCAAGCGGACACTTGAACCTTTTTGTAAAATTGAAGACGTGAAATCTGCAAATACTAACTATAAACAACCCAACAACAATCGTAGCAACAGTTAATGTAATTAAGGAACAGGGGAAACTTCAATAGCAAAAAAGAACAATAAACAGACAATGACAATATTCCAAAATAATCCTAACGAATGGCAACGCCTTGACTGGTCAATACTTCAAAATGGCTGGGTAAGTTTGTATTGGAAAGATGAAATTTTAGAAAAAGATTTAGAATGGTTTAAGAAAGAAAACTATTTAGTAGTTGGCTTTGACTGTAAAACATGGACCAAGGAGGAGGAAATGCATAAACAATTAAAAGAGAAACTAGATTTTCCTGAATACTACGGTGAAAATTTTGACGCTCTTAACGACTGTTTGTCGGACCTGGAAATATTGACTACAGGACAAATTGTACTATTTTGACACTTGGATAACTTCGATACCAAGCGAGCCCACCTATTACTTGACGTTTTCGCAACTAATGCAAGACGACAAATGCTATTTGGAAAAAGACTTATTATTTTAGCACAGGTTGATAATCCGAACTATCAAATTGACCAAGTTGGTGCAACACCCGTTATGTGGAACAGTGCAGAATGGTTAGACTCAAGCAGACAATGAAGAGAAGTACTACCCGCTAGTTCGAGCCCCGGTTTGGCTTGTTTTAAAATAGGCCTGCACTCTTATAGGTATTATTTATCCGGGATTAATTAGAAGTAAAAAATGAAAGTAATACTCCGTGGATAATATTCCACACGCTTCCTTTTGATATCAGATGTAAAATATTAGCTTTATTATAAGAGGCTTAAATGTCCATTCCATTAACCTCAATTATATATTCCGTAAGACTGACCAGAGTCTGAAATTTACTTACTAATTCAATACCCCATAAAACAATGCAACTGTGGGATATGTATAGGTATCCTATTTTGAAAATGATACGGTTTTATAATTCATTACTATATGTTCCTGCTAGAATACATGATAAATTATTTTGTTTTTAATGTCTTCTACTTCTTTAGGAGACAAGGGAATAGAAAAGTGGAATCGCTCAACAATGCTTTTTCATTTCTAATGTTATACAGTGCGCTTTTTTTTCTTTTGTTTCTGAATCTTTTGAATAAGATTCCAGGTATCAATGGCATGTTCACACTTATGTTTTATGTGTTAATAGTTGCAACCTTCGGAATTATTTTTAAAATACTTCTGATTAATAAAAAATTTATCACGGCGTACAGGAAAAAATTCCATGATTATACCTTCCTCGAAAAAAAGAAAAATACCAATATTTTTGTGCTGCTTTTAGGAGGGGTGGTTATTTTGCTTATTGCTTTCTTACTGGTTTATCCGCTTGGAATTTCTTTATTTATTTAAAACACCTCTTGAGTAGTAGTCACCATAGCATCTAGCCTTTGTAGACCCTTCCGCCAGCGAAGGCAATACTAAATAGAAATAAAAAAGGAGGCTCAACACCTCCCATTTATTTTTAAAGACTATCTAAATCTACTATCGTTTCTACCTTTTTTAAATCTAATTTAGTATTTTCTAATTTCTTGATCCTGTCCTGATACCTAATTATATCTTTATGAAACTCATCAAATGTCTTATTTAATAAATTTTTTACATTTTTATAAGCGGTGGATTCTTTATTAACTGCCTTTTCAATTTCCTCTATCAGTTCCCGATGTTCCTTAATCTGATTATTTTTAAACTCAATAATAGTACTTAATATTATAATATGTGTTTTTCTGTCTTGGTTATCCATACAATTTTATTTTTTACTTTCAATTCATCAACTATATTCCCTTCTCAATATTTCCCAAATTAAACACACAAACTTAACATAACCAAAAAGACCCTACTATTATTTCCCACACTGGCGAGGGGTTGCTTCATAAAGGTCGCTATCGCTCCCATTGTTCTCAATGACGTAAATTTTCAAGAACTGAATACTTGGCCAACAGTGAAACAATAAACTGTTTTTAATATTCATAAATTGTACTTTATTTTATAAATATCTTTCTTAACTTGCTATACAATCATTCTTAATAATTTTTAACTAATAAAATACAACCATGAGTTCAGTAATAAATGAAAATATCTTTTTTATAAAAGAACATATTGGAATGTTTAAAGCCTCCAACAGTTATGATATTATCAATCCGGAAACGCAAATGTTGATGATGACTTGTCGTGAAGAGAATCTTGGCTTTTTCACAAAAATGTTCCGGTTTACCAAGTATAAAAAAATGACTCCTTTTGATATTGAAATTAAAACAAACTTAGGAGAACCTGTGGTACAAATAAAAAGAGGCGTTTCTTTATTTGTGTCTACAGTAAACGTATTTGATGAAAAAGACCGTTTAATAGGGAAGTTCAAACAGAAATTTTTTTCCATTGGTGGTAAATTTGATGTCTTAGATGCCAACGACAAAGTACTCTGTACCCTTGAAGGGAAATGGACAAGCTGGGAATTTAAATTTGCTTCCAAAACAGAAGAGTTCGCTACCGTAACAAAAAAATGGGATGGCCTAGGAAAAGAAATGTTTACCACTGCTGATAATTATGTGCTTGCCATCAACGAAAATACTCCAGAAGATAGTGTTCTAAGAAAATTAATTCTTGCTGCGGTTATGTGTATTGATATGGTATTGAAGGAGTAAGAATTCAACAGAAACAGATTACTGAATATTTATGAAATAACATTAATCTCTTAATCTATATAAAAGCTATGTATTACTATAGAAATGCTTTTGGAAAGAAGACACTTTATACTACTCTTGGGCTTATAACGGTACTTTCTATTCTTTGCTCCTGCAGCCTCCATAAATCCGGTTCTTCTGGTACACATAAAGATACCAGAACCAGCGAAGTGATAGGTACAACTATAATCAATGACTGTACCTATC
>JANYCO010000138.1 GCA_025360235.1 Cytophagales bacterium | reverse complement strand
ATTTCTTGCAGTATAATTACCGGCCTGATGCGCAATCATTGCAATCCTGGCGGCTTCATGAATGGAACCAAAACTACCGTATACCGGATTCCCACAGGCGATATTTATAGGAGGTCTGGTAGCGTAATTGTTGATGTAGGTATTTAAAGTTGCCTTCACCGCCGTATTCGCCCAGCCCATTGCCGGAAGAATGCCATAACTTTTCATTACAGTGGTGAATTGATTTCCTGTCATCACTTTCATTAATCCTCTTGAAGAAGTATAGGTGTAAGGTGTGGCAGTAGCAGCAAAATCAGGAGAGTAGAGGTATTGATGAAGAAATAAGGTCATTAGGGTGCCAGTATTTGCTCCTCCCAAAACATTAGTTGTTGTATAATTGAAAGTGCTTGTAAGCGTTGCTGTTGGCTCGTTGTAGGAGTAATTAAAGGTGCTTCCGGTGATATGGTTAAACGCATATTGTTCGTAGAAATTTAACGCAGCTTGTGATGGATCGGACATTATTGCGGATGTAAAATAATTGGTAGCATTTGGATTGGAAAATTTTATTCTCCAGTAAATATTATTTCCTCCTGATTCAACATTCAAAGGATAGAAATTCAACGGGTGATAAGTTGCACCATTATCACTGCTTATCGTTGTGCCTGGTGGAAAGAACAAAGAGATATATCCCCAGTCCATCTGATTAGAACCAGAAGGGCAACAAGAACGATTAAGGGTAATAGAGTTTCCTGAGGAAGAAATTGCCGCAGGGTTGAAGAAGAAAAGAAAAAATGTAGGCTCTTTGTTTGTCGAACCACCTGAAGGTACAGAAGTGAAATAGATAAACGGACTTCCCTGACTGGCTTTGGCTTTGAGAATATTTCCGGCTCTGGTTTGTCCGGCCGTTGAAGAAACTGTTTGCTGGAGATCGGCATGAAAATCTCCATAGCTCATAACTTCCGTTTTAGCACAGGTATCTCCTCCGTATCCAAAAACAATATCTTCATCAGCAAAAAAATTTCCTGTATTGTTAACACCTCCACTATTTAAGGAGAGTAATCTGTTTCTTTGTATAAATCCATATTTCGCAGCAGTAAGAAATAACGAAGGCATGGGTTGCATATCCTGTGAATGATAATTTCGCAATTGGAGACTATGGTAATAGGATGCCGGAGGTGCACCTGCAGCAGGACAACCATTCGGCATCTGAGGATTCCATAAGGCACTTGTCCACCAACGATGAGATTGGAATGGACCCGTATAAGTTGCACCTTTTGTAATTATGGCTGAACTACCGCCACCTGGAGGGTTGTATAAAGTAAAACCACATCCGGGAAGGTTGTCCACACAAGTTGGTGCAGGGTTTGGCATTATCAAATTATAGCTGCCAAGTGTTCCGGCTCCTCCAGGAAAAATTTCCTGAGCATTAGAAATTGTAGAGAGGAAAAAAAATAAACCGATTATGAACCAGGATTGTTTTTTCATTTGAATAAAAGTAAGTGAGTATTGTTTTCATTGAATAGATACAAAATCATTTAAAATTAAAACTATGAAGACACTAATTTTTATATGAATTATTATAAAAATAAAAAAGTATTATTTGAGAATTATACTTGTAGATTATAGAATATGAATCTGATTTTTAGTTTTTTATATAATATTGCTAATGAAAAAATACTTTTAGATAGCAAGTAGTCGGTTGGTTGGGTTTTATTTATCAGAATGTAGGATCATAAGATAATCCATATTCATTTTTACTTTCCCAGTTCCATAAATGTATAAGAAAAAATAAACATTTTCAGGGGTTTCTTTTTTTGTAAAAATGCATCTATTGGTCGCACAAGTATAAGCTACGATTCTGTTTTTATTATGAAGAGGATTATTAATTGTTAATGAAGAATGCTTAATTAATAATTAATCCTTAATAATTAAAATCTAATTCCTGCTCTAAGTACAAGCATCGTATAATAGTTGGTGACAGACTTGTCTAACAATGATATTGGATCTGTGATATGATATTGTATCCCCTGTATCCTTGTTCCAAGGCTTATCAGTAAAGCGCTTCGTTTACTGATATAAGATTTTAATCCGACACCGGGATTTAAAAACAAACCACCTTTTAACTGATCATTATTGTGAGAGCTTATGCCGAAAGCATAACCTGCATCTCCATAAAGAAAAGGAGTAAAGCGTTTATCATGAAAAGTAATCCTGACATCTGCGAATACCGGAGCCATTGATCCTGCAGTTATATAATAGTCATAAGCAACACCTAGTCCAACGGAAAAGTGAGGTTTAAGGATAAAGCCATTAACTGTACTGATACCAATACTGGCATCGGTTTTTCCAACTCCAGCAGTTACTTCGGTAAGATTAAAATAGCCTTTTTTTCTTATATCATAAAATTCTTTTACAATTCTATCCACCTCTTCCTCTTTGTATATTACTTCGCCGTCTTTTGTTTTTACTCTTATGGATTTGTCCGACGTATGTTCAAGAATAATACCTTTCACCTCAGTTCCATTTTTAAGATAGATTACTTCATGGTAGTGTTGATGTGTCTGAGCTAAAGTGTTTATCGAATTTGATATCACGAAGATAATTATTGTCAGAACGAAATTTATTTTTTTATTTTTCATAATAAATTATAGACCAATATAAGCACTGATATTTAAAGATGTTTGACCAAAGTTTGGAACACCCTGAACACGGTAACCAATAAACTGTGTGTGGGATTGCCTTGTATATTGTCCGTTGGAATTATAACCATAGGTATAGTAAGTATAATTGTACCCGTATTTAGTATTTCCGAAAAAATAAAAGGAAGCACCTGCTTCTACTCCTAATTTTATTTTTTTTACATAAAGTAAAGTGACCTTAGGGTTAATATAAAAATTGGCTTGTTTGAGTCTTGCTTTTTGATTCGGTATTTGATAGTCGATTAATACGTACGGAGGGTTTCCATGAAACAAGGCAGAAGTTTCACAATAACCGGCTCCTATTGTAATAAGCGCATGTTTGTCATTGTCATCCTGCATGGGATCATACCCAACAAAAAATCCAACCTTGTCATTTTTAGGGGAGGTTCTGCCGTACTGAATACCAAAATTGGCGGGTCCCTCATATTGATATTGGAGGCCAGCCACTATATGGTTTCGAACTATAAAGCCTTCCATGCCCAGGTTCAAAAAATTTGATGAAGTGTTTGTGCCTCCGTTTTTCACAATCCAACGTTGGAAATCGGATACATCCAAGGCAGAGTAGCCCATGGTTATACCCATAGAACCTCTGAATGAATTCATAGATGTTTTATTTTGAGCATCTGATTTTTCAGAAAGCAGAAATAAACAACAAAGCAAACCGAAATAAATATTTTTCATCTATTATTAAAATTTACTGGAATAAATATAATGAAAAAAAGTGTTATTGAAAATATATTTTTATATAATATCTCCCAATTGAGGTCTGATCAAAATCTCTTCCACTACAGTATTTTTTGAAAGGGAGTAAACACTGAAAATACTTTCCGCTACATCTTCCGGTTTTATGAAACGACTCTCCGGAAGATCAACCCCATCCCAACTGGATGTTTTGGTAGCTCCAGGCAATACGGCTGTTACTTTGATATTATACTCTTTCATTTCCTCTCTAAGCACTTTAGTCATTCCGTAAAGAGCATATTTAGAAATGCAATAAGAGCCTCCATTCACATAAGGAGTGATGCTGGCTGTGGAGCAGATATTGAAAATGTAGCCATGCTTTTTTTTGATCATGTTCCCAATCAACGCACGGCTAAGGTGATAGGCACTGTATAAATTGGTATTGATCATTTGTTCGAGGGCGCCTTCTTTTTCTTTGTGAATTTGTCCCGGTAAGTAAGTCCCTGTATTGTTGATCAGGACTTCTATAGATTTTTTTTGTTCTTTTATAAAAGATGCAAAGGCCAATGTTTCTTCTTTTTTAGATAGATCGGCTTTATAGGTCAATAATTTAACGGTTTTATAGCTTGATACTATCTCTTTATTTAATTGTTTCAAGTCTTTAGCACTTCTTGAGCAGGTTATAATATCAAACCCGACCGAAGCAAATTTTTCAACCAAAGCCCTTCCAATTCCTTTTGTACCCCCAGTGATGACAAGTAACTTATTCATTGCTTTTATTTTTTTGAAATATAGGTTAATTTAGCGATTATTAAAATATATTGCAGAAGGTAGAAATCGATTATTGATAAAAAATGAAAAGTTTTGGGAAATATTTGATACTCATCAGCACTCTTTTTGTAAGAAGAGAACGGTTTGGTGTGTATGTAAAATTAGTGGTCGATGAAGCTATTTCGGTAGGATATAATTCCATCTTCATTGTTGTAATTGTATCGAGTTTTATTGGAGCGGTAACGGCGGTACAGACAGGGTATAATTTAGTTAGTGATTTGATTCCCGTCTCAGTAATCGGTACAATCGTTAGGGATATGACCATATTAGAGCTGGCGCCAACTATCATTTCTGTAGTGTTGGCAGGTAAAGTAGGCTCTAATATAGCAGGCCATCTGGGTACAATGAGGATCACCGAACAGATCGACGCCTTTGAAGTGATGGGAATAAATTCTGCCTCTTATCTTATTCTTCCTAAAATATTAGCATGTATGATCATGTTTCCGATGCTGATAATTATAGCCGGTTTCCTTTCTATTTATGGAGGGTTCCTGGCAGGTACGCTTACCGGAGCATTGACTGAACAAGAATACATAAGTGGGATTCGTTCCGGCTTTCAGGAATACAATATTTGGTTTGCTTTGATTAAGTCATTGGTTTTTGCCTTTATCATTTCCTCGATATCAGCATTTAATGGTTATTTTACAAAAGGTGGTGCACTTGAAGTAGGCCAGTCCAGTACTACAGCGGTAACAAACAGTTGTATAGCGGTGCTACTGGCAGATTTTCTTCTGGCAAAACTGTTACTATAATAATTTTACTCAAGGGAAAAATGATAGAATTTAGTAATATAAATAAAGCGTTTCAGGAAAAAGTAGTTTTAAAAAACGTAAGCGGAATCTTTACTCAGGGGATCTGTAATCTGATCATAGGCGCCAGCGGTACAGGTAAAAGTGTATTGCTGAAATCTCTTGTAGGTCTTATTAAACCAGATAGTGGTAGTATTAAATACGATGGCAGAGAGTTTACAAATATTGACAATCATCTCAAGCAAGATATTCGCAGAGATATAGGAATGCTTTTTCAGGGAGGGGCGCTTTTTGATTCTAAAACGGTAGAACAAAATGTAATGTTTCCACTGGATATGCTTACTAAAATGAGCAAAGAAGAAAAATACGACAGAGTAAATTATTGTTTGCAAAGAGTAGGACTTGAAAATGTAAATCATTTGATGCCTTCTCAGATCAGTGGTGGTATGCAAAAGAGAGTGGGTATAGCCAGGGCTTTTGCCATGAATTCGAAATATCTTTATTGCGACGAACCAAATTCAGGTCTTGATCCACAAACATCTATTCGCATCGATAATCTTATAAAAGACATTACCCACGAATTTAATATTACAACAGTTGTGGTAACCCATGATATGAACTCCGTACTTGAAATTGGCGAGCATGTTATTTTTATGTACAAAGGAGAAAAGGTGTACGATGGAACTAAAGCGGATATTCTTGATACAGATGTTACATCACTTCAGGATTTTCTTTTTGCCAATAAACTTATTCGTGAAATGAAAGCACATAAGTAGTTTTTTGTTGGAAAAAAATGTAACTTAGGATAACATAAAATAAGAAATATGACGAAGACCGTACTAAAAAGAAATCTTCATGAGGCAATCGAACAGATAGAAGATGATGGGTTTCTTCAAGCAGTTTATAAGATTATAAGTACTAAAGTAGAAGAAGAGGAAGGCTTTGTTTTAAGTCCTGTTCATAAGAAACTACTTGACGAAAGAGAAGCTAGTCATAAGAAAGGTTTGGGTAAATCCTATAGTTGGCAAGATGCTAAAAAAGAAATAAGGAAGAGTGTTAAAAAATGAATCAATTTGAGCTTGTCATCAGAGAGGAAGCCCTCAAAGAGATGAAAGAATCATACAGTTGGTACGAAGATAAACGAAAGGGATTGGGAGAGAAGTTTATTAGTAGACTAGAAGACTGTTTTAAAAGAATAGACCGCCAACCAGAATTATATACTAAAAAGCATAAGCAACAACGTCAGGCATTATTAAAAGGGTT
>JANYCO010000443.1 GCA_025360235.1 Cytophagales bacterium | reverse complement strand
ATTCGTGATTTTGCACTTACCAAAGCCCAATTCAACAGGTATCAGGAAGATTATCCCTCAATGGTAACCAACATCGAAACCGCAGCCCCATTGGTAAAGGGGAAAAAAGAAAAGAAAGCCCGGTTGTATTTTATTTTAGGTCAGGTTTACCAATTGCAAGGGATCGACTCGATGGCCTACATTAATTATAAAAAAGCAATTAAAAATAATCCTCCTTACGAATTGTCATTTTATTCTAAACTCTATCTGGCACAAGTTACTTCTCTAAACAATGCCAGTGATAAGAAAAAAACCGAACGCTATTTTAAGAAACTTTTAAGAGATAAAAAAAATCTGGATTACAAAGATAAGATCTATTATGAAATGGCTTTGTTTGAATTTAAACAAAAAAAATACCCCACTGCTATTTCCTACCTTGAAAAATCTGTATACTCAAACAAAGGAAATAAATTTCAGAAGGGTACATCCTATCTGAAACTTGGAGAGATCTATTATACCAATATGAAAAATTATGAAGTGTCGAAACTTTATTACGATAGTACTGTAGCGATATGGGACAAGGGAGATAAGCAATACAAAGAGATTGCCGAAAGACAAAAGATTTTGGAAGAGTTTGTAAAGAATCTTGTAATGGTGCGTCGTGAAGACAGTTTGCAGCGTTTGGCAAAAATGGATACTGCCACCTTGAGCAAGTTTATAGACAAAGTAATAAAAGACGAAGAAGAAGCCAAAATAAAAAAAGCAAAATTAGAGGAAGCTAAGAAAAAAGCCGCTGCTCAGCAAGCTGCCAATACTGGTCCGCAAATTATTAATAACAATACCAACCCTGTTGATCCTTCCAACTGGTATTTCTATAACGCCACCGCCGTAGCCAGAGGAGTTACTGATTTTAAAACAAAATGGGGAATCCGAAAATTAGAAGACAACTGGAGAAGATCTGTGAAAGATGCTCCAATAGTAGATTACAATACTACCAACCCTCAGGATACAGCAAATACTACACAAGCAGTCGATACTGCTGCCACTTCAAAAACCAAAAAACCTGCTGTCAACAAAGCAATATATTATCAGGATATTCCTTTCACCGAAGAACAGCTAGCGCTTTCCAATAAAAAAATTCAGGAAGGTTTGTACAATGTAGGACGGATTTACAATCTGAAACTTAATGAGCCTGCTGATGCTATCCGAACTTTTGAAGATTTATTAAGACGTTTCCCAAACTACGAAAATGCTGCTGAGGTGCTTTACTTTCTACATCTGATCAATAAAGAACAAAAGAATACCGAACGGGCAGAATATTATAAAAGAAAACTTATAGCCGAATATCCAAAATCTGTTTATGCCAAGATGCTTCAAAATCCAAACTACCTGAAAGAAAGTAAGGAAGAAAATAGATTGGTGGCATCTCTATATAAACAAGCCTTTGATCTCTATGACCATAACGATTACATCGCTTCCGACTCCATGCTGGTAAATATTATGAAAGTTCATCCTGATAACGACATTACCGATCGGATAAAATTATTAAGAATCATTATCACCGGACGAACAAAAAATGCACTTGTTTATAAAACCCAATTGCAGGATTTTATAAACGACAAAGACAACGAATTCAGTCCGACACTTCCGAAAGCCAAATCGCTTCTTGCCACCTCCGACAAATACCTGGAGGCGTTGTCTCAAAAAGGAGATTCTATAAAAACCTCAGATGTTCGCTACAATACTAACACCAGTAAACCACATTATTTTATAGGCATTTTTGAAAATAAAAAGGCCAGAAAAGAAGTAGTATTAAAACAGTTTGTCGATTATAATAAAAAATACAATCCGGAGATGTCTTTAATTGTTGAAACAGCAAAAATTTCAGACACTACGTTTGCCATTGTAGTAAAAACATTTGAGGCGATGTATCCAAGTAAAAAATACAGAGAGACTATCACGACTCCCGGCACTACTATTAAACCTTTTGAGTCTGCTATGCAAACGACCTTCTACATTACAGAAGGTAATTACAAATTATTCTACAAAGACAAGAACGTAAATACG
>JANYCO010000113.1 GCA_025360235.1 Cytophagales bacterium | reverse complement strand
TATTAACTTTCCATTCAGGAGAAGACAGGCGCGTTAAAAAATCCTTTCAGGAGTTTCTTCGTATGGGTATTTACAGTGAAGTGGCCAGGGAGCCAATACGTCCTACCACGCAAGAAGTCTTTAGCAACCCAAGAGCACGATCGGCTAAATTGCGATGGGCCATAAAAACCTGAGTCAACATAATGTTGTTTTGTTTCTTAAATTATGATACAGCTATTACCAGTTCGAGTTCTGCTGCAATTTTATCTTCTGAAATAATTTTTCCAGAAACAGAAGTAAAATTTAATACTTGATTTAAAATACAAACCTCCGTTCTGATCTCAGAGTTTACTTTTGGAAAAAAATGTATTTTTAATGCTTTGATAGAACCTATATAACCAATTTGTGGAGGATTATTTTCTTTTGCTCCTTCATAACCCCTTCCTGCGGCCACAGTTTGGGCTATGTTTTCAATCATACCAGGCTCTCTGAAAAAACCATCCTGAGAAAATATATTATCCTCTCTTATAAAAAAAGATGTAATCGTCTTTCCATCTTCTGATGTTATTATTTTATCTACCATCACAAATGGAGCACGTTGTGGTATAAAGCGAATGATATCGTCTTTCTCAGGAATCATATCAGGCAATTTTTTTCCAGAAGTCAAAATAATTAAACCATTGTTCCGGATACTTCTTAGTCATCTTCTCGAGACTTATAACATAATCGTCCATCATCTCATTTTGTTTGCCCTTGTAAATTTTAGGAGCGGTACAATATAAATGATAATGACTGGCACCTTCTTTTACTGCATAAACAAATACAACAGGCACATCGAATTTAGAAGCAATGGCAAAAGGGCCTGCAGGAAATCGGGCAGCCTCACCTAAGAAATTTCTTGTCATTGTTTTTGTGCCTTCTACAAAACGATCTCCATGGATACAGATAAGTTCCTGGTTGGTTAAAGCATGATTTATTCCAAAAATATGAGACATATCTTCCTTTATAGGAATTATTTTCATCTGTTTCTTTTTGTAAATAGCATCAAAATATTTTTTAATTTGTTGATGTTCCTTGTCGTACATCACCACATTAATTTCACTTTGAATTCTGTTGTTGAGAAAATTTCCGGCAATGTCCCAATTTCCCATGTGGGCACTAACAAGGATACCTCCCATTTTATCATCTTTAATTTTTCTTAGATTTTCTTCCCCATCAAACTCAAAAGTGAGATTGTTTTTAAGGTCAGCGAATAGTACGGTTTTGTCAACTAATGTGGTACCGAATATATAATGGTTTTTCCATGCCTTTATAAAGGATTTAAAAGGAGAATACTGGAAACGAATTCGGAAATAATGGTAGATAAACTTATTGGTAGTACGATGAAATAGCGCATAATAGACTGAAATGAACCTTACTAAAATGTAAGTAGCTTTTAATCCGAAAAGACGCAAAAAGGAAACGGATACTTTATACCAGAATAAACTTGTTTTTGATTTACCGTTCCACGACACTTTTTTAAAATGGTTAATTGTTAATGATTAATTGTTAATGATATATTGTCAATGTGGTATTTTTATTTTTAATTATCCATTAATCATTAACAATTATCCATTCAATGAAGTCCTCCGCTCACGCAGATCACCTCGCCTGTTATATAGGAAGCCTTTGTTGAGGCTAGAAAGCCCACCACATCAGCAACTTCTTTCGCTTCTCCAAATCTCCCGATAGGAATTATAGATTTATAATCTACTTCTTTGATATCCTGAGTCATATCTGTTTTGATAAAACCAGGAGCAACAGCATTTACCGTAATTCCTCTTCTTCCTATTTCCTGCGCCAGTGCTTTCGTGGCTCCAATTACTGCAGCTTTAGAAGCGGAATAATTGGTTTGTCCGGGAAGCCCTTTTATTCCTGACAGGGAAACAATATTTATAATGCGTCCATATTTATTATAGATCATGCCTTTTAAAACCAGTCGGGTTACATTGTAAAATCCGTCAACACTAATATTAAGAACTTCTCTCCATTCTTCCGGAGGCATCATCATCATTAGATTGTCTTTTCTTACTCCTGCATTGTTGACTAAAATTTCCAAAACATGATCAGAATTTTTTTCTATCCAATCACCCAAAATTTCGTCTGTTTCTTTTTGATTACCGACATCAAATTTCATCAACAATCCATCGGTACCTTTTTGGCGAACAGACTCAAGCGTTTTCTCTGCTTCTTCCTTATTTGAACGATAATTGATCAGAATTTGATAGCCCATTGTAGCTAATTCTTCGCACACCGCTCTGCCTATACCTCTTGAACCGCCGGTAACTAATGCAAATTTTGCCATTCTGTTGAATTATTTGTTAACCTTTACGCCATTAAGATGAGCCGTTATGGCAATGGCATCGTGTTCGAGCAGATAATTTTTAATTTCTCTGATTTCCTTATACTTAATACTGTCCTGTTCAAATTTTGGAACCAGAGTTCTTAATTCCTGATAAATACCAAGAGCATGAGAAGAAAGTTTATCCTGAACGCCTAAATAATCTATAGCCTGAAGAAGTGTCATAAATTCTATAGCCATCACTTCAAAAGAATTTTCGATCACTTTCCTCGTCATAGTGGCAGCGTTGGCGCCCATACTTACAATATCCTGATTGTCGTTGTTGTTAGGAATACTATGCACATACATGGGGAAAGATAAAGTTTGATTTTCAGCTACCGTAGAGGTGGCAGAAAACTGAACACCTTGCATTCCAAAATTCAGTCCTAAAACTCCAAGATTTACAAAAGGAGGAAGTTTTTCATTAAGCTTACTATTTAGCAGATAATTTAATTGCCTTTCTGCTAACATCGAAAGTTTGGTAACAGCAATTTTTAGTTTATCCATTTCAAGAGAGACATAGTCTCCATGAAAATTACCACCATGAAATACATTTTTATTCTGACTGTCAACGATAGGGTTGTCGTTTACAGAATTAAGTTCATTGATAATTACCATTTCAGCATTGGCTATCGTATCTGAAATTGGGCCTAACACTTGAGGTACACACCGAATAGAATAGTATTCCTGTACTTTATCAGAAATCACTTCTTGTTTTACTTCTCTGTCGTATAGATGTTCTTCTCGTTTCCGAATCAACGCACTGTCTGAAGTCAGGTGACGAATCGTTTCGGCTACTTCATTTTGCCCTTTATGATGTTTTACAATATTTAACTCGTATGAAAAATGATCGTCATAAGATTCTACGATTTCATTTATAAGAGCAGAAGCAGAGATACACCAGTTCAGAAGATTTTTTGCATAAATGAGATTGACCAAAGCTATACCAGTCATAGCCGAAGTACCGTTCATTACAGCAAGACCTTCGCGTAGAAAAATTTTAGCTGGTTTTATACCGGTTTCTTCTAATATTTTTTCGGTAGGTTGTACTTGTCCTTTGTATACAACTTCTCCTTCACCTATCAGATTTAATGCAAGATGAGCCAGTTGTACAAGATCACCACTTGCCCCTACACCACCATGTTCATAGATAGTAGGGCATATATCGTTGTTTATATATTCTTTAATAGTATCTACCAAACTTGGGTGAACGCCGGAATAGCCCAACATCAATGTATTAAGCCTGGCAACCATTATTGCTTTTAAATAGAGCGGGGGAAGCAAATTATTACAGCCTGAAGAATGACTTCTTATAAGATTGTATTGTAAGGCGGTACGGTCTTCGTCCTTAATTTTGTATTGAGCCATTGGCCCAAAACCCGTATTGATCCCGTATATGACTTTATCTTTAGAAAAATTTAGCAGAAAGGAGTAACTGTCTTGTACTTTTTCAATTCCTTCCGGTTCAAGGGTTATTTTATCCCCATTAAACAAGATTTTTTGAATATCCTCTAAATTTAATTGTTTATTACCTATTCCAACCATCTCAGCATTAACTTGTTGTATTTGTTTTTTTATTCTGGAAGACCACAAAAATAAGAAATATTTCTTTCATTTGCGTATATTCGTGGAATAATTCAAAAATAAAGCCAAAGAGAAATATGAAGTCGATAACGGTAACAGAACTTAAAGAAATGCTGGATAAGGGGGAGGATTTTCAATTAATTGACGTAAGGGAGCAATCTGAGTACGATGCAGCTAATTTGAAGGGGGTTTTTATTCCGTTGGCAACGGTACCTCAAAATGTAGATAAGATCTCTAAAGAGAAAAAAGTGGTCGTACACTGTCGGAGTGGCAAAAGAAGTGCAAATGCGATTTCCTTTTTAGAGAACAATCATGGATATACTAATTTGTATAATCTGGAAGGAGGAATCATTGCTTATAAAAATGAAATCGACGACACCCTGGATGTTATTGTTCTGTTCATCGATACCCTGCACGGCTTTCCCGATCAGATTGCCCGCCGATCCGATCTGACCTTGCGTC
>JANYCO010000440.1 GCA_025360235.1 Cytophagales bacterium | reverse complement strand
GGATTCCGTCTGAAGAACGTTGCACGTAATAGACACTGGCATTTTGTTCGGAAGCAGTAGCCCATGTGAGAAAAATTGTTCCCTGACTTTTTCTGTTTGCCTCGAAACTCAACCAGGTTACAGGTAGCGGACAGTTGTAAGGAATAGTGGCAACTTGCGCACACGAAACAGCAGTGGTAGTAATGTCTGTATAGGTGTAAGTAAAGTCAGAAGCAATACCGCATACACCACCGGACGCATAAGTTAGAGCACCTTTAGAATCAAGTGAATTTGATGTACAGGAAGAAGGTGTTTTAATAGGGCCGCCCACAAAACCACTCGCATAGTTAATGCTGATCTGATAAGTTCCTAATGGCAAACTTGCGTTAACATTTTCTGTAAACGGATACCCGTTTACCCAAGTAGGGCCATTTGATGCTACGGTTCTGCTTGTGGAGTAGTACACGGCATTTGTAGCAGTATTTTTAAGTGTTACATTAAAAGTTGTATTTTGATTAGCAGCTGCCCAGGCACCGTAAGGAGCTTCCCAATCAAACGAGCCAAAAGTCATAGGTACTTTGGTAACAGTAAAATTCATAGTGTGTGTTGTTCCTGGATCGCTTCCTCCCCAGGGATGTCCGCCAGATGGGCCATTGGTTAAGGCATAAGGAGTAGAAGAAGATCCGGAAGTAGCTTTCAGGTAAACGTTTCCTGATCCGGCTGCAATAGGTAAATTAATGCTTGATGTACCAGTAGCAACAGCATTTGTAGCCGCTGCATCTGAATACCAAACATAGGTATATGCTCCAGGAGCTGTAACATTACCAAGTATCGGCGAGCCGCAGGAAATTGTTCCGGCAGAATTGACCTGAGCGTTAACTGTAATAGTTAATGTTTCAGTATATATGTTAGAACAGATATCTGTTACTTGTAAGGTGACCGTTTTAGTACCGGAAGTAGTATACGTTACGGTAGGTGTGTTGCTTGTAGTGCTTGGAGAAAAAGTACCTCCTCCATTACTTGACCAAATAACACTACTTGCTGTTCCTGAAAAGGTATAACTAAGAGGTACCGAAACGGTAGGGACTGCATTAAGACAAGCAGTAGTAGACCCAACAACGTTTAAAACGCCAGCTACAAAGTTTCTTGGAAATTGTGGTAGACCATGTGTAGTGCCTGTTCCAGCAGGGTAAGCCAATGCTGCAGGTGCATTGACATATCCTGGTGCGGCTAAATTCGGAGAGTTGATCACACCTAATTGACCATTCACACCGCTAAAGCTGTGATGCGAAACATATATTTTACCATCCGGTGCTAATTGTAAGTGTCCTGTACGAACAAACGGACTTGGAGCAGCTGTCATTAGCGTATTTCTTGAAGCATTAATAGTGGCAGCGACACCTGAATTCAAATCAAACTGATGAACTCTTTCATCGTTTGATCCTGTTTGTCCTAACTCAGAAACATACAGATAACGATCGTTTGGAGAGACTTCGATACTATATACCTCAAACGGACTGTCGAAATTGGTGATGGCAATGCTTGGTCCGGAAACAATTCCTGTAGCCTTGTCAAAATTATTCATGTCAACATTACCTGCTGCGCCTTGTGCAAAATAACTTGTAAATATTTTGGTGTAGCAAGTGTTTGATTTAAGAAATCCTTGTCCGGCAGAGATCCAGGATCCTGTAACAAAAGCCGAAGGTAGATTATATCCAACACTTGAAATAACCGGCGATGCGGAAACTCCACCTGCGGTAATTCTCCATGCATAAAATTGATTTGTACTGTTTGAAGAACCTATAGTAGCAGCTCTATGGCCAATAACCCAATACTCACCCGCAACATTAGTCGGTACAGAAGTTAAAGCTTCCATCATATAAGTAGGGCAACCAGGCATCACTACGTTTTTTGTAGCATTAACTGCTCCTAAGCCAGCGCTTAAAGTAATATCGACTATACTATAGCGTAATTGATTAGTTCCATTGGTTACAGGAGAAGTGAATACATAATATAAGGTTGCACTTCCAGGAACTGGGGTTATAATGGCTGTTTGTGTAGAACTTTGATCTCCCATAAGTCCTGTTCCATTAGTCATGGCCACATGGTTTTTGTTATAAATTGATGTTCCGTCTGTATAAAAAAGCAAATTCCCGGAGGCATCTGAAATGGCAGAACAACCTTCCCCTTCAACACCACTATTATTAATAGCGCCATTTGTTAATAAGGTAGGTGCACCACCACCATTAAAGTTTAACCCAGCCTTGGCTCCAAAATACCATATATTAGATTCCCCTTGACCCAATGACTTTTGAAAGATAGCAAGCGAGAAAATTAAGATTAAAGCGATTTGTAGTGTTTTTTTCATATTTCACCAGAGTTTGTGAGTGTTTCTAAATAAATATAGTTCGGAAAAGAAAAAAACACATTAAAACACAATAAAAAGGCCATTTAATTATGTTTTGGCACCACTAAAATCAAGAAAAATATATCTCCAAGATTTAAAAATAAGGCCTTTTTCCCCCATTCTTTATTTAAAAAGTAGCGCTTTAGTTACTAAGCTTTTGGTTTTAAAATGGTTATTTTTACACTTTCCTATGTTTTGTGCAGGAAAAGCTTTTGGTTTTTGCTGGAGAAATTTTCTTTTTAGACCGAAATGCTAATAACTAAGCCCTAACAACTAACTAGTATTTATTAGAACTTTATAAAAGAATCTTTTACTTTTACGGTCCAAGATTATAAATGGTATTCCATTACATGAAGAAGAAAACATCTAAAGTAAGGTATTTTGTAGCGTTAGCAGGGTTGTTGTTTGTTTGTTTCTCCTACTATCCCTATCAGATTTTCTATACTGCAAATGTTCAGGTAGATAAGGGTGATTTTATTTTGTATATCCCAACTGGGGCTACGTTTACGACAGTAAAAGATTCTCTGGAAAAAAATGACGTAGTACATAATATGCTTTCCTTTGCTTTTGTTTCAAAGTTTTTGGGTTATCAGGAGAAAGTAAAGCCAGGCAGATACCTTCTTACAAAAAATTCTACCAATCTTACCGCAGTTCGGAAACTAAGAAGCGGCCAACAGGAGCCGATGAACTTTACGTTTAATAATATTCGTCTTAAAAAAGATTTGGCAGAAAGGCTCGGAGAAAAATTAGAACTAAACGCCGATGATTTTTTGAAAGTGCTCAACGATCCTAAAATTGTTGGAGAATATGGCTTTGATACCAATACCGTATTTTCAATGTTTATTCCCAATACCTATAAGGTGTTTTGGAATATGAGTCCGGAGGAATTTTTGAAAAAAATGAACCGCGAATATAAAAAATTCTGGACAGATGATCGTTTGGCGAAAGCCAAAGCCGCAGGATTAACGCCATTACAAGTATCAACGATTGCTTCAATTGTAGAAGCAGAGACAAATAAAGACAGCGAGAAACCAAGAATAGCAGGAGTATATATTAATCGTCTCAGAACGGATATGCCATTGCA
>JANYCO010000075.1 GCA_025360235.1 Cytophagales bacterium | reverse complement strand
TGTTAGAACAATAAATACCTATGGTAGTATCAATTATAGTTAAGGGGAAAATACGTAGACGAAAATGCAGTATGTTTCGGGTTGTCCTATAAGCGTATAATCAATCGAAGAAAAATTGGATTAAAATGAAATTAATTCACAAAACAGTGACTGTCAATTTTACTAATTGTAAACAATATGGTATTTTGCGTATAAATATAATACTGATTTAGATGAGAAAAGCGGTGATAAGCATGCTAGCTGTTCTGCTTATGGCAGGATGTGCTTCAGAGAAAGAGCATAAAACAGAGGGGCCAGGTTTTACTGTTGAAGGGAAAGAGGCCGTAATATATACTTCTGCAGATACAAGCGACCTTAGGTTAAAATGTACTGGGAAGAAGACATTTCAAGCCTCCGAACAACCTTTGGAAAAAGATGTTTTTGTTTTTGTAAATCCTTCCGTAAAATTTCAAACGTTATTGGGCATTGGTGGTGCCATTACGGATGCCTCAGCAGAAGTTTTTGCAAAGTTGCCAGAGGCCAAACAACAGGAATTTTTGAAAGCCTGTTATGATAAGAAAGACGGAATCGGTTATTCACTTGCGCGCACAAATATACATAGCTGTGATTTTAGCAGTGGAAGCTATGTTTATGTTACCGATCAAGATAAAGAACTAAAAACCTTTAATATTGAACACGACAGAGAATTTCGCCTTCCTTTAATAAAAAAATCTATTGAAGCGGCGGGCGGAAAATTAACGTTGTTTGCCAGTCCATGGAGCCCTCCGGCGTATATGAAGGACAATAACAATATGTTAAAAGGAGGAAAGTTATTGTCAGATTTTTATCAGTCCTGGGCATTGTATTTTACAAAATTTATTAAAGCCTACGAAGCAGAAAAAATTCCTGTGTGGGGAATCACTATTCAAAACGAACCTATGGCAACCCAAACCTGGGAGTCATGTGTTTTTACTGCAGAAGAAGAGCGCGATTTTCTTAAAAACAATCTTGGTCCGACTATGGAGAAAGAAGGTTATGGCGACAGAAAAATTATTGTTTGGGATCATAACAGAGATTTAATGAATCAGAGAGCAAATGTAATTTTTGCAGATCCAATCGCCTCAAAATATGCCTGGGGTATAGGATTTCATTGGTATGAGCCGTGGTCTGGTGGGGTACCGATGTATGACAATGTTCATAATATTCAAGAGTCTTTCCCAACGAAAAATTTATTGTTCACAGAAGGCTGTGTAGACAGGTTCGACACCTCTGGATACCAGTCCTGGACAAATGCTGAAAAATTTGGGAGCTCAATGATCAAAGATTTTAATAATGGAACGGTGGGTTGGACGTTCTGGAATGTTTTATTAGATGAAACAGGCGGACCTAATCACGTTAACAATTTTTGTTTTGCACCCATTCATGCAGATACAAAAAAAGGAACATTAATTTATACGCCTACTTATTATTACATCGGACATTTCTCAAAATTCATTCGTCCGAATGCAAAAAGAGTAAGTACCGTAACCAGTAAAAGCCACTTACTGAGCACTTCTTTTTTAAATGAAGATGGCTCAATGGTAACGGTAGTAATGAATCAGAGTACAGATACTATAAAGTATAAGTTATACATCGATTCAAAGGCGGTAGAAGAAACTATTTTGCCACATGCCATTCAAACCTTGGTCTATTAATTAAATAAAAAAAGTAAGTATGTCAAAACTAAAGGGATTAGAGGATCGTAGTTACGCCTCTATTTCCTTTTTTATTTTTTTGATAAGTGTTCTGCTTTTTTCTATTCCCGCAAAGGCTGCGGATATTGACGAAGAGAAATACCTGAAAACGGAAATAGTTTTAAAAGAGCTACTCGCAAAGAAAGCCTATAAAGTTTTGTATAAAAAAGCGGTTAAAGCAATAAAATCTTTTCCCAAAAAATCCTATCCCTATTATTGCGCAGCAGAAGTAGCATTTCAGCTAAAAGATGATTTGAAGTTTAAAAAGAAAAACAAGAAGCCGTTGGAGTTGGTAAGGAAATATCTGACGGAAGCAAAAAAATGTGATAAGGACGGGAAGGTAGGAACAGACTTCATTAGTCTTTTGGAAAGCTATCAGAAAAAAATATACGATGATGGTTTGAAATTGCAGAAAGATGGTTTTACGAAAGGAGATTTGCACTTCAATAGTATATATAAATTATTCGACAACAGTAACGCCACCTATACTTCTCTTTACAATTCTTATCAAGATCTTCCCGATAGCAATTATTCTTATAAAGAGTACAATCACCCTCGCTATCGCATTTGTAATACAGCTAAGAATGTTACCTACATGACCGAAGAAGAAAAACGAATGTTATATTTTATGAATCTGATAAGGATGGACCCTTCCACTTTTTATAAAGTATTTCTTCAGGCGTACAAAAAAGACAGAAAATTAAATGATACGGACGAGTATTTTAGTTCGCTGATGAGAGACGTAAGCACTGCGAGTCCATGTAAAGAATTATTATTGCCTCATGAGAAATTATATAATGCCGCCACCTTTCATGCATTAGATATGGGCAAAACAGGCAAAGCCGGACATGAGTCTTCAGACGCTACTGATCCTTTCAAAAGAATAGAACGGTTTTTGGATAAGAGTGGTGCTATGGCAGAAAATTGTCAGTATGGATCGAGTAATCCTGTGGCAGTGGTGATGCAACTGATGATTGATGAGGGTGTCTCTTCCTTAGGACATCGGAAAACGATTATGAATTGTTCTTATAAAAATGTTGGTATAGCACAGAGAGCCCATGTTACCTATGGTAGCAATACCGTGATGGATTTTATATATTGATTTCTCCAATCAAATAAGTCACGGCCTCTCCGCTTATCAATACCCGTTCGCCAAGATCCTCGCATTGCAACTGCCCTCTTCTTTCGGAAAGCTGGGCAGCATTGAGTTTTTTCTTGTTTATTTTTTCTGACCAGTAAGGAATAAGTCTGGTATGCGCAGCACCAGTCACGGGGTCTTCGTTGATGCCCACTTTAGGTCCAAATACTCTCGATACAAAATCAACCTCTTTGCCTTTTGCTGTGATAATAATGATCGATTCATTTATTTTCTTTAGAGTTGAAAAATCAGGAGAAATGCTAAGGATATCTTCTTCTGAACTGAATACCGCCATTCCAAATGCTCCACCAGTGTGGTATTCTAAGGGTGTTTTTCCTAAGGCATCAGATAAAATATCCGAAGGAGAAGATAGCGTTAGTTTAGAAGTAGGAAAATTCAGAGTGATTAGTTTTTCTTTTTTAGTAACTTTCAAAATACCCACCTGACAATAGAAAATTATTTCTTCTTTAGCATATTTTTCATTGTTAAATAAAACATGGGCCGTTGCGAGTGTTGCATGGCCACAAAGTTCTACTTCAGTAGTAGGAGTAAACCAACGAATATGAAATCCGTCTTTTTCAGGTACATAAAAAGCAGTTTCAGAAAGATTATTTTCTGCTGCTATTTTCTGCATCAGCTCTTCCGATACCCACTCTTTCAGCGGACAAACCGCCGCAGGATTTCCCCGGAATATTTCTCCGGTAAAAGCGTCAACCTGGTATATTTTCATTAAGGCCATAATAAGCAAGATAGTTATTTTACAGCTTTATAAGTGTCCGTGTAAAGAAATGACAAAGGTAAATCACTTGTTCCGGAAGAATAATGCCAGGTAAGAGTCATATACTCCTCATTAATTTTTGCCATTGTCAACACCTTACTTCCTAAAACATATTCTTCATTGATTCGCAAAAGAACTTCCTCTTCGTTTAAGGACCAGGAAAATTTACCGGAAGGTTCTTCCTTACATTTTATTTTCCCCTGATCTACATATCCGGTTCCATCCGACTTAAATACATAGGTATTGTCATGATAACAATTGTCCGTCATTTTTCCATAATAATCCGTGATACTATCTCCACGTGCGTCCTTTATGGCAGGGTCAACAACGCCTTTTATCCATACCCACTTATGTTCTGCCAGAATTTCTTTTCGTGATTTTTCTTCAGAAGATTTGCAGGAGCAAATTAAAAATACCCCAAGTAATAGGATCAGCGTTTTTCGTGCCATAGGTTTTAAAATAATAGTTCTATAATATCAAACTATTATTTCATAAAAACAAGAATCCTGTTTTCTTGAAAGCAACTTTTCATAAAACAGGTCAAGGTATTTACTTTCTAATTACTTTAAAAATAATACCATCCTCGTGCATTTTTGTTAGTGCTTGTTTCGATAAACCAGAACTGTCTTTAGAATAACCTGCTATTTTGCTGGCATAGCTCATTTTGTTGGTTGAAATCTCATTGTAATAAACAAAAACACTATCCGTGGTAACGTTGCCAACTTTTATGGACGAATAATCTTTCCCTTTTTTATATTCATAAATGTCGCCAGCCACGGGGCTTTCGATAAGTAGCCGCTCGTTTCTTTTTGTACTATTTGAATTGAAATAACCGATTAGAGGAAGGGTTGTTATAAGAATTATTCCTATAAATTGCCACTTTGGAGGACTTGTCTTAGACTTAATTTGAGAGGCTGCAGTTTTATAATTGGCTGGCATTTGTTTTTCTTCCAATTCTTGTTTGCAAAACGAACATTTAGAGATTTCAATTGTCTTAAAAGGGACAGTTGGAATCCAGTAAATATGTACATATTTACTAAAGATATGCATGTAAATTTCTTCCTTCCCACAGGACTGGCATTTTACTCCGAATAAATGTTCGGTAAGTAGATGCGTACTTTTTTTTCCAAAGATGATCAAGAGAGCTGAATTAAGGTTTGTAATATTTCTGTTTTACTTCCGGCAACCAACTCTTGATATCGGCTATCCGCTTATCGTCTGAAGGGTGCGTAGAGAGTAAGTCGTTAGGGCCTTTTCCTCCTGAGGCAGCTTTCATACCTTCCCAGAAATTAATGGCTTCATCGGGATTGTATCCTGCAATTGACATAAAAATTAAACCCATATGATCCGCTTCGGATTCGTGAAGGCGACTGTACGGTAACATTATTCCTACCTGAGTTCCGGCATTATAGGCTTGTGCGAATAAGGCTCTGGTTTGTGCAGGCTTGTTGGACATGGCCACAGAAAGTGCTACACCTCCAAGTTGTTGCACCATTCCTTCACTCATTCTTTCTGCTCCATGATTCGCAATAGCATGTGCAATTTCATGTCCCAATACAACAGCCAAATCAGTTTCATTTTTTATTAAAGGCATGATGCCGGTATAAACCACTACTTTTCCTCCGGGCATGCACCATGCATTTACCGTGGGGTCTTCCACCAGATGAAATTCCCATTTGAAGCCGTTCAGGTTTTTACTTTTTTTATTTTGTGTCATGTACGCCTCGACAGCTTTCTGAATACGTGTGCCCACTCTAGTTACCATAGCGGACTGTTCTTCATTGGATGAGAGTTTATGAGAGGAAAGGAAAGTTCCGTACTCCGTATAACTCATCGATTGCATTTCCGAAGCAGGAACCAAGTCCAACGATTTTCTACCGGTTACTGGATTGGTCATACAGCCCTGCATCAATCCTACAACTATAATAACGGTGTACAACAAAAATTTCATTTATAGTTTGTTTAAATTTAAAACAGAAAGTAATCCAATAAATCCTAGCCTAGAAGGTATCTGTTACGCAGCCCTCTGATGCCGAGGAAACCGTACGAAGGTATTTATACAGCAATCCGCTCGTAGCTTTATAAGCTGGTTTTATCCATGCTTTTCTACGCTCTGCCAATTCAGCATCCGATACGTGCATATCAATTTTATTGTTGACAGCATCGATAGAAATTTTATCGCCGTTTTTAACAAGTCCGATGTTTCCACCTTCTTGTGCTTCCGGAGTAATATGTCCAACCACAAAGCCATGTGTACCACCTGAGAAACGGCCGTCTGTAATCAACGCTACCGAATCACCAAGCCCTGCGCCAATAAGAAGAGCCGTTGGCTTTAACATTTCCGGCATGCCTGGAGCGCCTTTCGGACCTTCGTAACGAATCACCACTACGTGACCAGCTTTTACTTCTCCTTTTTCAATACCTTCATTTAATGCTTTTTCAGAATCGTAGCAAATCGCAGTTCCCTCAAACTTCACTCCTTCTTTCCCGGTGATTTTTGCTACAGAACCTTCTGGTGCAAGATTGCCCCACAATATTTGCAGGTGCCCTTCTTTTTTGATCGGATTGCTTAGAGGCATAATGATGTCCTGATCTTTCGGAAGTTCAGGATATAAGGCAAGGTTTTCTTTCAACGTTTTTCCTGTTACAGTCATGCAATCACCGAAAAGGAAACCTTCTTTCATAAGCATTTTCATAATCGATGGAACACCACCGATACTGTCCATGTCTTCCATCATGTATTTCCCACTAGGCTTAAGATCAGCAAGCATAGGTGTTTTGTCTGAAAGTGCCTGAAAATCTTTTAGCGTAAGTTTTATACCTGCTGTTTTTGCGATGGCAAGGAAGTGCAATACTAAATTTGTAGAGCCACCAAGGATCATTGCTACACGAATTCCGTTGCAGATCGATTCGTAAGTGATGATGTCTTTTGGTTTAAGGTCTTTTTCTAATAATATTTTTACAGCTTCACCTACCGCAAGACATTCGTTTCTTTTTTTCTCACTGGTGGCCGGAGCAGTAGAACTGTATGGAAGCGCCAATCCCATTGCTTCAATAGCAGCAGCCATCGTGTTGGCGGTGTACATACCACCGCAGGCACCGGCACCTGGAACCGCATGTTGAACAATACCTTTGAAATCTTCTTCTGTGATGGCGTGTGCGAATTTTTTACCCAACGCTTCGAAAGCAGAAACGATATTTAATTTTTCACCCTTCCAAACTCCAGAGCGGATAGTACCACCATAAACCATAATTCCTGGTCTATTCATGCGTACCATTCCCATAACAGCCCCAGGCATATTTTTATCGCAACCTACAATGGACACGATAGAGTCATAATAGTGTGCACTTGAGATCGCTTCAATTGAATCTGCAATTATATCTCTCGATACAAGCGAAAAACGCATGCCATCTGTTCCCATAGACATGCCATCGCTCACACCTATGGTATTGAACTGAAGTGGTTTTAAACCTGCTTTTTTAACACCTTCTTTGATTAGTAAGGCTAAATCGTTGAGGTGCATATTACAAGTATTGCCTTCGTATCCTGTAGAGGCGATGGCTACCTGTGCTTTGTTCATATCTTCTTCTGAAAATCCTGCACCATATAACATGGCTTGTGAAGCAGGTTGATTGGTGTCTTGAGTTAGTTTCGAACTGATTTTGTTTAAGGGCATTGTAGTATTGTGTTAATAGTATGAAGGGCGAATTTACTCAGGATTTTGATAAAATTTATGGATTAGTGGGATTCTTTTAGGTTGTTTTGAAGGATGAGGCGATTTTTTGGTTCTTCGGTATTTATTACTTACTATTGCGTATTGTTTAATTTTTTTTCACACTTTTTAAAATAATTTTTATGTTAATCGCAAATCCTATTTATGATGTAGTTTTCAAATATTTATTAGACGACAATAAAGTTGCCAAACTGTTTATTGGAGCTATCCTTGGGGTAGAGGTAGCAGAGCTGGAATTTAAACCACAGGAAGTTTCTGTTTTGTTTCCTAAAGCCGAAGAGGAAGAAACAAGTCCTGACTTCAGGGTATTTCGGATGGACTTTAAAGCACGAATAATCTATCCTGATGGTTCGTCTATGTTGGTATTGATAGAGCTTCAGAAAACAAAAAAGGACACAGATCTTATGCGGTTCAGAAAGTATTTGGGGACTCAATATATGGATCGCAATAATGCATTTGAATTGGAGGGAAAAAAGAAGCCCTTACCTATTATTACTATTTATTTTCTTGGTTATGCCTTAAAAAATTTTGATCAATCTCCAGTGATAAGGGTAAAGAGGCAGTATATTGATAATTTCAGTAAAGAAATTTTGATGCAAAAAGATTCTTTTATTGAATGTCTAAGCCACGATACAATTGTGATTCAGCTTCCTCAAATAAAACATAAAAGAAGAGATGAATTGGAGGAAATTTTGAGTATATTTGAGATAGAGAACGTATTGAAATTTGATATGAAACTTACCCTGCCAGAAAAATACGAAGAAATAGCCAGACGATTAAATTCGGCACTTACAGACGAACAGATTCGAGAAGGAATAATTGCCCAACAAGAATTGATTGATGAGTTTGCAGAAAGAGATAAAGCTTTAGCGGAAAAGGATGAAGCTATAGCAAAAAAGGATGAAGCGTTGGTAAAAAAAGATGAAGCGTTGGAGGAAAGAGATAAAGTGTTAATAGAAAAAAATAATCTTATTGGTTTAGAAATTAGATTGAAAACAAAGGCAATTAAAAATCTAAAGGCTAAAGGCATGAGTAATTCAGAAATCGCCGATGTGTATGATTTGTCGGAAGAAGAGATTGAGAAGTTGGTATAAAAAAATTCGTTGAAAATCTTGATAATCAGAAGACATATGTACTCCCTAATCCTCCAATAGAATTTTTTTGAGAGCGCAATGAATAGTAAAAACTAGACAATGAAAAATTATTTTATAAATTATTTATTTTATTGTCGAGTATTTCGCTTGCACATGCTCAGTTATTTCCAGGATTAGATTATGAAATAATACCTCAAGGTAATGGAGAGAGTTTGTATAGGATAACAAAAGAAAAGGTAAAGTTAGCTGATTTTGAATTGAAGGGTAAAGTGAAAAGCATTAAAATTGTTTCTACTCCTCTTTCCAGCACCCCACGTTGTTAATGGTCGAAGACCTTAACAAGCGTGAGACGAGCAGCAACAAAACGATTGACAAGGTCTAACGACCATTGTTAACGTTTATAGCACATCCTTCCAGTTCCACCACTTCAATTTCTCCGCATCTCTTTCCTCGTTTTCAGTAGTTGCATAATAAACCGCACAGCGAAAAACATACAATACACAACGGTCTTGAACAGCACCAGCAAATTGATTGGAGAGAAAGTAAAGTTCTTCTGGGTCTTTATTTTTTAATTGTGCAATAGAAGTAATACCTATGTTCCACAAATCTGTAGCAAGAGATATTCCTACCCCTGGTATTTGTCTAAGGTCTTTTATGGCGGTTTCTTTTTGAGTCATTTTGTCCGAACTTTGATTACGCTGATTGACTGATTACCATGATTTATTTTTCATGTAGTTTTTATTTTTAAATAAGAAGACCGTTTACTTAATGCTGTTTAAGTTCACAAAGCAAAATCAACGAAATCATCCAATCCTATAAATCAACGGTTCAGACATTTCATCATTTAAACTCCAGTACCATGAAATATTACTTTTGTTATATGAAAGTACATTTTACGCACATTATTTACAAGGATTTACTTCAGTTTATAGACTAAAATGAATATCTTTAGTATCCATGGTTCTAGTATCATGGTAAACTATAATTATGCGTAAAAATATTCTTTTGTGGTTGATAGTGGTTGTTGGGTTGCTTTATGGAAATAATTCCAGCGCGCAGTTTAAAGTAATTGGCTATCTTCCAAACTGGAGCGGTTATCCAAATTCAATTAATAATGTAGACCTGACAAAAGTTACCCATATCAATATTGCTTTTGCCAATCCTGATGCCACTGGAGATATAACCGCAGCTGCAGGCTCACTTACCGATCTTGCTGTTGTTGTTACAGCAGCACACGCACAAAATGTAAAAGTATTGATGTCAATCGGTGGAGCGGGCGCTCCAGGTAGTACTTATACTACCTTAATCGTAAACAATCTTTCCGGATTTGTAACCAAGTTGGTACAATTTACAATTGATAATAATCTGGATGGAATCGACGTAGATCTAGAGGGAGATGTAATAGGAAATTCGATGTCAAGTGCTCAATACGAAACGTTTGTTACAGCGCTCGGTACGGGGCTTCATGCACAAAGTAAAATTATGACAGCGGCATTAGCAACTTGGTTTGCTCCGCAGGTTACTAATAATGCCGCCAGTAAATTCGATTTCATAAATGTGATGTCCTATGATGCGGCTGGAACCTGGACAGGCCCGGGACAACATTCTCCATATACTTTAGCCGTTAGTGATTTTAACTATTGGAATACGACAAAAGGAATTCCTGCAGCAAAATTAATTGTAGGAGTTCCTTTCTATGGTTATTTCTGGGGAACTTCAAATACATCGTATACGTATTCGAATATAGTTACTACCTATGCCGGAGCGGAAAATACAGATAAGATTAGTCCGGCATCAGGAGGTATTATTTATTACAATGGCATTCCTACCATTAAACAAAAAACTGTTTTCGCCTTAAACAATGCAGGTGGTATTATGATCTGGCAATTGGCAGGAGATGTAACTGGAGCCAAGTCTCTGCTTAAAGCTATTGATGATGTGATCCAAGGCTATCCTACGGATGTAGCGCCTACCATATCGATCACAGCACCTGCTGCAAGTGCAGTGTATACAGAAGGAGACACGGTACAAATTGATGTCAATGCAGCAGATACGGATGGTAGTATTTTAAAAGTAGAATATTATGCGGGAACATTTAAAATCGGAGAAGTTTATACAGCGCCTTTTACATTGAAATGGGTCGGCGTTGGCGCTGGTGTTTATTCGCTTACAGCTATTGCTACAGACAATGTAGGCGCAAGCGTTACTTCTTCTGCAGTTTCAATTACAGTAAATGCAGCATCAACTTCAACGCCTTTTTCAGGAATAGAAATTAATATTCCAGGGAAAGTAGAAGCAGAAAATTATAATTGGGGTGGAAATAATGTTGCCTATTATGATCTCACCGCTACTAATCTCGGGGGAGCCTACCGTACAGACAGAGTGGACATTGAAGAGTGCGTAGACAACGGAGGTGGATACGATGTAGGATGGACAGATGCAGGAGAATGGTTGGAGTATTCGGTAAATGTGACGGTAACTGGAAAGTATGATTTTCAGGCAAGAGTAGCAACCCAGAATGCAACCAATACTTTTCATATTGAAATGGATGGAGTAGATGTAACAGGCTCCATAACAGTGACGACCAGCGGTGGCTGGCAAAAATGGAAAACAATTACAGCAAGTAATATTTCATTGAGTGCCGGTGTGAAAAAGATGCGGGTAGTAATGCCTAACGGAGGATTCAATTTAAATTATGTAAATGTAGTTTCAACAGTCACGGGTGTATTTGATGGAGCTGCTTCTGATCAGAAAAGTTTAATTTTCCCAAATCCGGTAACAAACACCTCTTCAGTAAAATTTTATTTAAAAGAATCTGGACAAACGAAAGTTGTTTTGTTTGATGAGATGGGGAAAGAAATGATAGTATTGGCCGATCAGTTTATGGAATCAGGAAGCAATGAACTCGTTATACAACGGAGTAATTTTCCTAAAGGAATATACTGGTGCAAAATTTCAGGGGAAAAAGAAGTGATTGGACTAAAAGTGGTAATGGAGTAAATATACCATCTGAATAATTTAATCACTTATTTTATTATATTTAGACTCTTATATTATGAGAGTCAATTATAAATTAAAGCAGGTTAAGTTTTTTTGTGATTTGTATTTTAGCAAGTCCCGGTGTTTTGTCGTAAGGCAATTCCTTCTTATCTTTTTACTTATTTTATCCTTATCCTTATCCTTTCAAAATAGCATAATGGCACAAGATTTTCCCGTAGAGATTAAAAATGATTCGGCAACGCTTAACCAGTGGTTCGGGCACAAGGAAAATGGAAAGAAAGCAAGGATTACGCCATTGCCCTATATCGGTTATCTGCCGGAAACAAAAATTTTAGGTGGAGGAGCCTTATTGCTGACGTGTAGGGTGAGTAAGGATTCAACACTTCCATTCTCTTATTCTGAATTAACATTTACCTATACTCAGAACCATCAGGCAATTTTAGAGAATGATATTTTCTTTTACATTGGCCATCATTACATTGTCAAAGGATTGTTTGGTTATGAAAAATACCCAGATCGTTTTTGGGGATTAGGTCCTAATACCCCAAGTGGAGCAGAAGAAAAGTACGACAGCCAAAGAATTTTCGCCAATATGGCTTTCCTTCGAAAAGTAAAAGGGCGGTTTTATGTTGGAATAAAATACCGGCTAGTCAAGATGTACAATATGAGCCATATTTCCGGAATTAGTAGTTTGACGACTGAAGATTATAAAGGAAGTCTTTCAAATGGGTTGGGGCCAGCTTTTATATACGACAGCAGGGATAACATACTTACGCCCAGCAAAGGAATGTACTTTAGTTTATTAAATCCAAACTATGGAGGTCTTCTGGGAAGTACACATCGTTTTTCAGGAGTAGAATATGATTTTCGAAAATTTGTGAGAATAAACAGCAAGCAAGTACTGGCATTTCAAACAACTGGAAATTTTATTACTGGCCATCCACCTTTTGGAATGTATGCTTTGCTGGGTAGTGACATGGATATGCGCGGCTACTACAAAGGGCGCTACAGAGACAAAGATTATATGTCTATCCAGGCAGAATATCGAAGATTTCTTTTCTGGAGAATTGGTGTAGCAGCATTTGCTGGAGTGGGAAGTGTAAATAGTACTGTTGGAAAATTGCTAACTACTGTTCCTAAATATTCTATAGGAGGAGGTATACGATTGAAATTAAACAGAAAAGAGAATATTAATCTTAGAATGGATTATGCCTTTGGGTCAGATTCAAATTCAGGACTGTACATATTTTTATCAGAAGCATTTTAAAGAAAGGAGGATATGGAAAAAATTCTTAAATCCTTTTTAAAGAGACTCGCCAACATCAGCAGCAGCAATCGATCTGTTTCATTATTGAAATTATACCGCGAACAATTTTTTGATTTGCATCGACTCGATTTTTTATACAAACTACCTTCCTTTAATTTGGTTGGCCAACTTCTTTCTGGGAAGAAGAAAATCCTGCTCTGTGAGGAGTTGGACAGCAGAGACGAATCGGTAAATGAAATAAGTAAAAATATCCGAAAAATTTCCAGGAGAGAAAAGCTGCTTTTCGAAGAAGCCGGGGTGCGTGATCTTTATGTGGGCTGGCCTTTTGTACATGGTAAACTTTCTGACGGTTCAATTGTTCGTTGTCCATTATTGTTTTTTCCGGTTACGTTAGTTTTGGAAAATGCTAAGTGGTACTTGCAGCAAAGAGAAAATACAGAGGTCGGACTAAATAAAAATTTCCTTCTCGCCTATGGTCATTTCAACAATGTTACGATCAGTGATGAATGGATAGAAAGTTCTTTTGAAGATTTTGATAAAGAGCCTCTGGCTTTCCGAACAGCTTTGTACGAATTCATGAAAACAAGTCCCTTGGAACTGAATTTTAACCAGGAATTATTTACAGACAAATTAATTGATTTTAAAGAATTCAAAACAGAAGAATACCAATCGATTCATAAAAACGGTGAACTTAAGTTGTATTCTGAAGCTGTCTTGGGAATTTTCCCTCAGGCTGGTTCTTACCTGGTACCCGATTACGAAAAATTGATCGCGGAAAATAAATACTCAGGCATAGAAGATTTTCTTCAATCCAGAACATTAATAGAAGATCATAAAATAAAGGAAGAAAACAATTACCTCGCCTTCCAGACCGATGCATCGCAGGAAGAAGCACTTTTGAAAATTAAGGAAGGAAAGTCTTTGGTTATTCAAGGCCCTCCCGGTACAGGAAAGTCACAGCTTATCTGTAATCTAATTTCTGATTTTACAGCCAGAGGAAAAAAAGTATTATTGGTTTGTCAGAAGAAAGCCGCGTTGGATGTGGTCTATGAAAGACTTAAAACAAAAGATGTTCATATATTTTCTGCTCTGGTGCACGATTTTCGAAACGACCGCACTAAAATATTTGAACAAATAAGTAAGCAAATTGGGGAGGTAGGAAATAATCAAAAACTCAATAATGGCCTTGATACAATCTACCTCGAACGCACATTTACACAAGCGTCTCGTCAGATAAGACAGAGTCAGGAAGCTTTGGATAGTTTTAAGACAGCATTGTTTAATACAATTGATTTCGGAATTTCTCCAAAAGAATTGTACTTGACCACTTCTCTTAATGGCACGCAAATTCAGTTGAAGGAATTTGCGCAGAGATTTAATCTGGAAAGTAGTTTAAGTTTTGAACGAAAAATCAGAAATTTCATGCCTTATGCTTTTCTGTTTATGAAAGAAGAGTATCCCTGGAAAAGTCGCCTATCCTTTGAAAGTTACTATCAGCGAGACCGACAGGCAATCGCAGAAACGATTGTGAAAATTCCTCTTTACCAACAGCAATTACAAGAGAGTGCATCCCGGCAATTAAAATCAGGGCTGGATGATTATACGTTGGATTTTTTTATTCAAAACAAAGAGGCTTCAGAGAAAATTAATAATCTTATAAAGGAAGAAGACGAATATTTTTTGATGCTGGAATTGATGAATGAAAAAATCGATCTGGATTGGCTGGAGCAAAGAAAGAAGAGAATTTTAAATTGTTTCGAGAGTGAAAATCCTGAGAGCTCACTTACCATAAATGAATTGGGTGATTGTGAAACCAGGCTCAATAAATATATTTATGCAAAGGGAAATTTTCTAAAGTCATTTTATTGGAATTTATTTTCAGGAGATAAGAAATATTTGAGGGTGGTTTTGCTTAACAATAAATTACCGCTCTCTTCTATAGGGGCGAAAAAATTAATTAAAAAAATTATTCTTAGGAAAAAATTCGAAAAAGAGAAAAATACGCTGCTTAAAAAAAATTGGGCAAAATCATTTCCTAAAAAAATATCTAAAGAGGATATAGAACGTTGGTTTGAGGATTATTTTAAAATTCAGGAAGCTAAAGAGATCATTATTGGTTCCGATGAATTAAAATTATTGATGGATCATTCAGGAAATGACTATAAATTATTTTCAGAAAATTTCAAGCTCATTCCCCTTTTAGCAGAGGATGTTGGGCATAACTATCAGCAATGGAGCAGGTACCTGACATCAGAAATGATAGACGACATAATTCATAAGTGTTTGGATATAATCCTTCTTAAGGAAATATTGGAACGCGATTTTGACAAGTTGGTGGCGTTTGATAAATTAAAAAAAGAGCTCCTTGCTTTTGAATCGCAAATAATGGATTCCTTAGTTGATCATACACAAACTTTTTCTGAAGAAGAAAAGGTGAGTCTGTTTAGGAATAGTATTCGTCTGAAGTGGTTAGAATACCTGGAAGAAAAATATCCAATATTACGGTCAGTTTCTGATTTTAGTATGGATCAGTTGGAAAGAACACTTCAGGAATCCATCAACGATAAGAGGGGCGTAAGTAAAGATATTTTGTTGCTTCGTTTGCGAGAAAGCAGTTATAAAAATATTGAATATAACCGGCTTCAAAATAGAGTTACTTACCGTGATCTTTTTCATCAGGTAACTAAAAAGAAAAAGTTATGGCCTCTACGGAGACTTATTAACGAATACAGCGAAGAACTATTCGATCTCATGCCTTGCTGGATGGCATCACCGGAATCCGTTTCTGCGCTTTTTCCCCTAAAGGAAATTTTTGATCTTATAATTTTTGATGAGGCTTCGCAGTGTTTTGCAGAACAAGGAATGCCTGCCATGTATAGGGGGAAACAAGTGGTGATCGCGGGGGACAGCAAGCAGCTTAAGCCAAATGACCTCTACCAGACCAGGTGGGAGGAGGAAGCCGACGATACACCTGATCTCGAGATTGATTCTTTACTGGATCTTTCCACAAAGTACCTGCCTTCGACCCAGCTCACCGGACATTATAGGAGTCGAAATTTGGATTTAATTGATTTTTCAAACAAGCATTTTTATAATTTATCATTAGAGTTGATTCCCTACTTTGAAGACATAAATAAACTGGAACCGTCTATTAAATACATTCCCGTGAAGGGCCTATGGGAAAACAATACAAACTCAGAGGAAGCCTTATCGGTGGTTAAACTTGTTATTAGTTTGCTGAAAAAGAGTGATGGTAAAAGTATCGGTATTGTTACCTTTAATTTTAAGCAAGCTCAATTGATTACCGATATGTTGGAGCAGCAAACGACAGAGCAAAAGATCCTGATTCCTGAAAATTTATTTATTAAAAACATAGAAAACGTACAAGGGGACGAAAAAGATATTATCGTCTTTTCGATCGGATATGCTCCTGATCTTCGGGGAAAATTTAATATGCAGTTTGGAAGCCTGAATCAGGAAGGGGGAGAAAATCGACTCAACGTGGCAGTAACGAGGGCGAGAGAAAAAATATATTTAGTGGCCAGCATCCTCCCTCAGCAATTGGCGGTAGAGGACAGTGTGCACGAAGGGCCGAAGCTTTTGAAAAAATATTTGGAATACGCCTGGCAAGTTTCAGAAGGTTTATATAAGCCCTCTCTTTCCGATTCGGGCAAACAAAATCGAGATTGGTATTTAAGGAAAAAGATTCTGGAAGAATCGGCCAAAGGAGGGTATAAGTATTGCGAGGAGTTACCTTTTGCGGATATTACGGTTAAAAATGGCGAAAAATATTACTCCCTTATTTTTACGGATGACGATTTGTATTTTAATGCGCGAAACTCGAAAGAGGCGCATGCGTATAAACCCCAAGAACTGAAAGAGAAGGGTTGGGCGTGTAAGAGACTTTTCAGCAGAGCGTACTGGCTACAACAAAATGATTCTTTTTCAGTTAAAAGCCCTGATTAATAATCACTTGCTTTTGGGTTATTTTTTTGTAGATTAGTGCTACCATTTGAATTTATTCAATCCATTTTTGTAAGGTTTTAAAAATATGTCAAAATTAAAAAATATTATTAAGCAACTTTCGGTCGCGGATTTTACGGCCATTTTCGATTCCCTGATGGAAAGTAATGCTGAAAAATCCGGTCACTTATTAAAATTCATGAGAGAAAAACAGCTCTCTGATAATAAGATCATGGATGAGCTTAATGTAAACAGCAACGCCTATTATACTTTACGTTCCCGTCTGAACCAGAAAATCGAAGAACATCTTCTTCAACAAATGGAAACCCCTCGGATCACCTTGTTGAAAAAAGTAGCTACTATAAATGAAATTATTTTTACAAAAAAGAAAGCTATTTCGATTGCTACTCTTAAGAAGTTGGAGAAAGAGTTGATGGATTATGATCTGGCAAGTGAATTGACCATCATTTACAGAAACTTAAAAAAGCTTCATATCGGTACACCCGATTATTATAACTACTCTCAACTTTACAACAAACACGTTGCCTATATGTTGGCAGTAGATAAGGCAGAAGAGTTAGTAGCACAATATTTTTACCGATACGGTGATTTTCTTTTTACAAAAAGTGAGATCGAAGAACAAGGATTGCTTTTGTTAAAAAATGAGATTGATAACGTTGGTAATTTATACAAGTCTCACCGACTTTATGTTTATCAAAGTTGCGTAGATATATTTCATAGAATATTTGTAGATGGTAATCCAAAAGAGTCAGACGACATAGAATCTATAGAGGCCATATTTGATAAGGTTCAGGGAATCTTTGATCTGTATTTTCTTGATGCTACTTATTTTCACCTCAAACCGGTATTTGAATATTTGAGGTTTGAGTATTATTATTTGATCGATACGTACAAGAAAAGTGAAAGTAATTATGAAAATGTAAACGAAGGTATAAGTGGACTGCTTACCAACTATGGACTCTATTCTTTCCCATCGCAATTCCTGCTTACAAAGTTAAATAAAAGTATGGCGGCCGGAAGCGAACGACTTCTTTATGATGAAAGTAAAAAACTTTTTGAAGATTTTGAAGTAGACAAAAGTAATGTCCCTCAACATGTATTGTATACGATTTACAGAGCCACATGCTGTTACTATGCTGGTAAATATGATGAGGCAGCTCGTTGGATTAATAACATGCTGAACGAACAAAGTTTGAAAAAACTTCCTTATACATTACTAGAGGTTAAAATATTTATGGCACTTCAATATTGCCTCATGAAAGATTCGGATTTATTTAATCAGCTTACCAATAGTATTCAGCGCCAGGTGAGGCTTCTTGGGAAAGATAAATGTCAGCACATTATTATTTACTCAAAAATATTTAAAGCTTCTATCAATCCGGTAAAAAAAGGGAAGTCTGCGAAGATAGCTGCACAAGTTTCGAAATTAATTAAGGTAAAGCCGAAGTATTATTCACCTTTTAACTTTATTCGACTGGACGATGATTTTGTAAACAGATTGTCTCAGGGGTAAACGAAATAAGGGTAAACAAAAAAAGAATCCTCCGCCAATGGGCAAAGGATTCTTTTTTGTTTAAGGAATTAATAAGGTAATTATATTTTTTTAAGGTTTTCTTGGGTAAGTGGTTTGTTAAGGTATTTCAAAACAAACTTATTTTTCTTCGCTTTGTTCATGTCCTGAGGATTCAAGGAAGAGGTGAGCATTACTACTTTGCAGTTGTTCTTTATTACATCCGAAAGTTTTTCAAATTCATCTAAAAACTGAAAGCCATCCATAAGAGGCATGTCGATATCCAGAAAAATTACTTCGGGGAGATACAGGTCCAGAGGGCCTTTTGCTAATTTTTCAATATTCTTTAGAAACTCAATAGCTCCTTTCGCACCGGAGTGAACGAATATGTTTTCACAAATGTCTGAGGCTTCAATCATTTTCTGATTAATGAGATTATCAATCTCATTATCATCGATTAACATTACATTGTGATATTTCTTGATTTCGACTGCCATTACTTAAATTCTGAAAATTTTCAAGCCTAAATATAGGAAAGTATGGAAATATAACAAATATATTACACGTATTTTATGAGATAAATTTGTCTGATATACACTACCTCAAACATTTTTTTGTTAAATATCAAATTTTATTCCCTGTGCCAGAGGGATTTGATTTCCGAAATTAATTGTATTGGTTTGTCTTCTCATATAAACTTTCCAAGCATCAGAACCCGATTCTCTTCCTCCTCCAGTCTCCTTTTCTCCTCCAAAGGCTCCTCCTATTTCTGCTCCTGAGGTCCCAATATTAATATTGGCTATTCCACAATCTGAACCACCATGAGCCAAGAAGTTTTCTGTTTCTATAATATTCGTAGAAAATAACGAGGAGGATAATCCTTGTTTAACACCATTTTGAATCCGGATAGCCTCCTCAATTTCTCCTTTGTATTTTATAAGGTATAATATAGGAGCAAAGGTTTCTTTTTGAACGGTTTCAAACTCGTTATTAGCCTCTACTATAGCAGGTTTTACATAATTTCCGTTGGAAAATATTCCGCCTTCCAATACAGTGCCGCCGGTAATTAATATTCCTCCTTCTTTAACAACTGATTTTATGGCTTCCAAAAATCCATCCACAGCAGCCTTGTCTATAAGAGGGCCGATCAAAGTGCCTTGTTCCAAAGGATTTCCGATAGGTAAACTTTCATAACTTTTAAGTAATCTGCTTTTTACAGATTCATAAACCGACTCATGTACGATCAGTCTACGTGTACTGGTGCAACGTTGACCACAAGTGCCCACAGCACCAAAAACCACAGCACGGATAGCCAAGTCAAGGTTGGCGTTTTCAGAGATAATAATGGCATTGTTGCCACCTAGTTCAAGTAAAGCTCTGCCAAGTCTAGCGCCTACAACAGCGCCTACTTTTTTCCCCATCCGCACAGAACCAGTAGCAGAGATAAGAGGCAGACGTTCGTCTTTCGCCATCAGTTCTCCGATCGAAGCATCTCCAATGATCACATTGAATACACCTTCCGGAACATTTTCTTCCTTCAATACTTCCCTTATAATATTCTGACAAGCCAATGCCGTAAGGGGTGTTTTTTCTGAAGGTTTCCAAATACAAACATCTCCGCAAATGGCTGCCAGCATGGCATTCCAAGCCCATACTGCGACAGGGAAATTAAAGGCGGAAATAATTCCAACTACACCGAGTGGATGGTATTGTTCGTACATCCGGTGTTCGATACGTTCAGAATGCATCGTAAACCCATAGAGTTGACGCGATAATCCTGTTGCAAAGTCACAGATGTCGATCATCTCCTGCACCTCACCCAGACCTTCCTGCAAAATTTTCCCCATTTCATAGCTTACCAATGCCCCTAATGGTTCTTTATAGGTTCTTAATCTGTCACCAATCCGGCGTACTACCTCGCCACGTTTTGGAGCAGGAATTTTTCTCCACTCTTCGAATGCTTTTAAGGAGGTAGTTACTACTTTTTCATATTCCTTTTCGCCAATCATTGAAACAGAAGCAATAAGCTTTCCATCTGCCGGACTGTATATTTTATGGAAAGTTCCTAAGCTGTCTCCTTTATGTATACCAGTGCTCCAGCCAGAATTGTTTTCTTCAATTCCCAGTTTTTT
>JANYCO010000070.1 GCA_025360235.1 Cytophagales bacterium | reverse complement strand
ATAAGGTCCAAAATACATTCTGTATTTTTGTGGTTGAAACGAATACATGAAACCATAGTTAAAATACCACCTGTTTTTTAATTCTTGCCTTATCATCAAAGAAGGTGTTACCGAATAAGAAGGAACCTTTTTCATCATGGGAGCTATTTCTTTATCCCATTTATTTGTAAGAAACGTCCGTTCAAACATGCCCGAAAGGATAACGTTCATTTTTTTCTGGGCGAACAATTCTGCATTAAAAAGAAAAGAAATACAAAGAAAAAATAGGTATTGGTATTTTCTCATGATTATAATTTTACGGAAGCAAATATAGAAAAAGAAACACAACGAGAAAAGTTTTAGCTAACATAGCCTTATAGTTACTACAAATCGACACGCTAAGCTTTTTTGTTATCCAATAATAGAGTTGGTTACAAGAGCCGAAATTAAAAATTTCAACAACAGCAAACCATCGACAAAAACCATATAAAAATATTCCGAAGCTTTTTCTTTAATATAAAAAATGATAAAGACTACAATAAGTGTAGTGCTAATAAGCTCAGAAAAAAAAAGTCCTGGCAACTCCACTAAAAAATAAATAAGGATCGCCCTTGTGATTAAAATCGAAACAGATAAAATTTTTGTACCCTTCACCCCTATTAGTATTGGGAGCGTTTTAACATTGCTTTTTTTATCTCTTTGCAGATCTTTTATGTCAAATAAAATTGCTAGAGGAAATAGAAATAGAAATTCCATAGTGCCCCAAAATTTATTGATCTGGGCTCCGGATTCTATAAAAGGCAAACAACATACTACCATTGCCCATACGAACGATACCAGTATTGTTTTTATAAATGGAATTTCTCTCAACACCAATTTATTCTTCCCTATCCTCAATGGAAACGAATATCCCAAAGACAGCAACCCCAGAAGAAAAAGAATTATCACTGTGTTTTTAGCCAGGAAGAAACAGGCAACAACTGATACGATAAAACAAACTGATACAAGTAGTACAAGAATCCCTTTATTCTGTTCAGACCAGTCCTTCTTCCCAGAATCAATTGCGCTTCCATAATAGAATACTGATTGAACTGTTTTGAAATTATAAGCCAAAAGCGTAGAAAAAAAAACCAAAAAAAGATAAACGATGTTTTTTCTAACATTTATCTCAAAAATAAAAAATGTCTCGGCCGTCAATGCAACAGCACAAAACGCAATAAGTAAATGAGCATAAACCAAAGATCGCATATCTAAAAATATACTGTTTCTTACAAAAAACAAAACCCTGCCAAAAAATGACAAGGTCTTGAAAGTACAGGTACTGTTAATAATATTAATTATTCATTGCTTCAGCACCACCTACGATCTCAAGGATCTCTTTGGTAATAGATGCCTGACGTGAACGGTTGTAAATCAATTTCAATTCTTTAAGAAGTTCTTTGGCATTCTCTGTAGCCTTATCCATGGCTGTCATACGTGCGCCATGTTCAGAAGCATTCGACTCTAAAATACCTTTGTAGAATTGGATTTTGAGTGACTTAGGAATTAATTCTTCAACGATCTCTTCTTTAGAAGGCTCGAAAATATAGTCCGTATTTATCGTTTTAGTTTCTTTTTTCTTTTTAAAAGAAACTTCTTTCACTGGAGGTAAAAACTGACTTGCTTTTATTATTTGTGTTGCTACGTTTTTAAACTCATTATACACAGTATAAACTCTGTCGTATTTTTTTGTAACAAAACCGTCCATTACATACTCAGCTGCTTTTCTTACTGAGTCATAACTTAGATTGGTAAACAACCCAACAAAATCTCCGTTTACTTTGTATCCTCTTTTGGTAAAATATTCAAAACCCTTTTTACCAATACATAGAAATTCTACATTTCCTTTGGCGGCTTGATCGGCATAACGGGTGGTAAGTAAATTTAAGGATGCTTTAATCGCATTCGTATTAAAAGCCCCCGCCAACCCTCTGTCAGAAGTAATGACAACGATCAATACACTTTTCACTTCTCTCTCTTTAGAGTATGGATTTTCGGTAGAAGAATCCAGAGAAGCGGATACATTGTTCAATATATCGGTAAGTTTCTCAGAATACGGTCTTATCTTAATGATATTATCTTGTGCTCTACGCAACTTCGCAGCGGCCACCATTTTCATGGCTTTCGTAATTTGCGATGTAGAGTTTACTGATGTAATCCTCGCTCGTACTTCCTTTAAACTTGGCATATTTTTAAAATTATGAATTATGAAGTATGAATATTGAGTTAACTCATAACTCAATATTCATAACTTAAATTTTATTTTGCAAACGTCTTAGCAACATCCAATGCTACCGTTTTCAATGTTCCAGTAATACTGTCGTCTAGTTTACCTGCTCTTAAATCGTTAAGAACAGATTTATGAGTTGTTCTTAAAATAGTCAGGTATTCTTTTTCGAAATTTTTCACTTCGTTCACTGGTACGCTATCAATAAGACCGTTTGTACAAACAAAGATCATCGCCACTTGCTCTTCTACTGTTACCGGAGAATACTGAGGTTGTTTCAGCATTTCAAGGTTTCTTCTTCCTCTTTCGATTGTCAATTTTGTAGAAGCATCAAGGTCAGAACCGAATTTAGAGAATGCCTCTAGCTCACGGAATTGTGCCTGATCCAGTTTCAAAGTACCGGCTACTTTTTTCATGGATTTGATCTGAGCGTTACCACCCACACGAGATACCGAGATACCTACGTTGATTGCCGGACGAATACCGGAGTTGAACAAGTTGGTTTCAAGGAAAATCTGACCATCTGTAATAGAAATTACGTTGGTAGGAATATACGCCGAAACGTCACCTGCTTGTGTTTCAATGATTGGAAGGGCCGTTAATGAACCACCGCCTTTTACTTTATTTTTCAATGAAGCAGGAAGATCGTTCATCGCTGCAGCAATAGTATCTGATTTATTTATTTTTGCAGCTCTTTCAAGAAGTCTACTGTGAAGATAAAATACGTCACCTGGATATGCTTCACGTCCCGGAGGTCTTCTCAATAGAAGAGAAACTTCTCTGTACGCTACGGCTTGTTTTGAAAGGTCATCGTAAACAACCAAGGCAGGGCGACCGGTATCTCGGAAGTATTCGCCAATGGCAGCACCAGTGAAAGGTGCGAAGAATTGCATAGGAGCTGGCTCAGAAGCAGCGGCAGAAACCACAACGGTGTAATCCATTGCTTTACCTTTTTCAAGGGCCAAAACCACTTGCGCTACAGTAGAAGCTTTTTGTCCTACGGCTACATATATACAGAAAACTGGTTCCCCTTTTTCATAAAATTCTCTTTGATTGATGATCGCATCAATTGCCACCGCTGTTTTACCAGTCTGACGGTCGCCGATGATCAACTCTCTTTGTCCTCTACCAATTGGAATCATTGCATCAATTGCTTTGATACCTGTTTGTAGTGGCTCATTTACCGGTTGTCTGAAGATTACACCAGGCGCTTTTCTTTCGATTGGCATAGCAAACGTTTCTCCCTGAATCGGGCCTTTTCCATCAATTGGATTACCAAGCGTATCCAACACACGGCCAACTACACCTTCGCCAACGTTTACGAAACCGATTTGTTTGGTTCTTCTAACA
>JANYCO010000050.1 GCA_025360235.1 Cytophagales bacterium | reverse complement strand
TGGAACGTATAACCCTAATACACATGGTCAACATAACCTCGCTAATTTCTTTTATGGCCGTGATAATTATTTAATTCCTTTGTTACACGGGATATTTAATTTGAATACCACGTACAATCAAGCGCCACCTTATGATAATATTTTATGGCCTTTGTGCAATCAGCTTAAATTAAGTTTTGCAGATTTAATCACTTGTGTTTTCCCTAATCATCATGTGCCCTTAATTCCTAACTCGAATCGAGTACTTTTTAATGGTGCAATTTTTAATTTATTGAAGGATCAAGATTTAATTAACCTTGCTGGAGTTAACGAGGTTACATGGAACGAACAAGATATAGCAGCGTTCATAGCCAATACTCCTACAATTAAATATGTTTATCTAACTCAAAAAGGAAATAATATTTTTTTTCAAAAGTTTGAGTGGATTAAACAAAACTGCAATAGGCAGAATGTTTCATTTAGATGTATTCACACACCTTCAGGTCAAAATTTGCCAGGAGTTCCAAAGGGATTGTTCCTCAGTTTGCAGTGGCTAATACAGCAAGATCAGGAGGAAAAACACTTTGGCTTTGATATTAGTTGGTTGCATCAACATAATATTCATCATTTCAATCATAATGGGTATACTCTAAACTTCTAACTATGCCAAGAAAAAACCTAATAGCTCTTCATGAAGCAATTGTAGTTGCATTAATCAATATTAATCCTGAAACGAGAAGTGCAACTTTTCAGCAAATTGAAGATTTTATAATTGAGAGAAATCTTTCCCCAATAAGAGATGGAAATATTACTTTATTCGAACAGGTAATGTTACGTTCTACAAAATCAAACGGAAGATATTTTCATTTGTTTGAACAACTTAATCCTACAACAATAAGATTAAGAAATTTATAATCCCACTTATGATAATTAAAAAATTAAGTGAGATTAATGATTTGGCTAATCATTTAAAATCGGTTGAGGGTAAATATCAGCCACAGTTGACAGATGAGTTAGATAGTTACAAATCTGACTTTACAGATTTGCATGTTTTAAAGATCGTCTTATGGAAACTTAACCGCTATCCGCAGATTACTAGTGATACTATTAAAATGCTTAACGATTTAAAAAGTAACTTCCATAAAAGCAAAAGAAAAGACTGTGTGATTGAACTGCTTGGTATTAAGGGATTAGACCTTCCTATGGTTTCAACCATATTACGTTTTTTATTACCTGGTAAATTTCAGATCATTGATCAAAGGGCTTATCGTATTCTTTATGGAAAAGAATTGAAACTATCTTCATTAAAGGAAAGTAAAGCAAAACTTTATATGGATTATCTGGATGAACTTCAAAAACAATGTGACCAATTTCATATCAATTTTCATGAGGCTGACCGCTTATTATATAATCTTGATAAAGAAGTTAACAAAGGAATAAAATTAAAAAACTATGGATAAAAAAACCGAATAGACTTCTTTCGTCGCAACGTCTCCATGCAGGCTTTGTGCGTAGCTTATGGGTCATTGCGGGTAAGTTACCGTAATTACCAGCCGCATAATGTTTACTAATAATACCGCGATGTGGTGGGGTAATGCACAAGGCAATGCAAGAAAAGGTATTGCAGCGAAAAAGTATTATTTAAAAGTTATTAAATAAAAAAAATAAAATAATGCATAATAAAATAATTATCCTTTTATTGATTTTTTCGTCTTTCTCCGCGTTCTCCTGTAAAAAAGGGTCGGGTAGTATTCCTGATTTTAATAACAAAAAAGATTCTGCTACACTTTTAGCAGTCAGGTGGTCATTAGCAAAAGACTCAGTTACCAATATTGGCGATTATTTTTTTGATGGCGGATACCCGATTCCGGGAGTTTATAATGGAGCACCTGGTGATTTCTACGATTTCAAAATTGATGGTACGCTCTCTATTTATGAAAATAGTTTTCCTTTTACCACTTCGTACAAACTTTGCACTAACAATAAACTTTTGTTGTACGCCATGGCATTACCAGATACAAATAATGTGTTGGCTTTAACTTCATCCAGCTTTATTTTTGAGTTGACAGCAACCAGCTCCAATGGAGGAAAATATTATAAGCGGGTTTACCTTTATAGGTAAGGTACCTTTGATTGTCTAATTGTTCAGGGTCATCCTCCCGGAGACCTGAAACTTAAAATGAAAACCTTTCTGTGAAAGGAGTTAGCAGTAAAAATTATAATTATAAAAGAGTGTTTTAAACAGAATATTTATTTTTAATTGTGTTATTAAATGGCTTTATAAAAGTGCATATATTTAAATTTCAAGATGCCCTGCAAAACATCTTGAACAAAAGATACCTTGTCTATTAATTTGCTATTTGATTGCGAAACTAAAACTGATGGTAACTGAAACAACATTTTTTAGCTACTCAAGGAATGATGCAGAATTTGCATTAAAACTGGCATCGGATTTAAAGAAGTATGACTCAACAGTTTGGGTTGATCAAATTGATTTAAGGGGTGGTAAACTTTGGGACAATGAAATTGAACATCAATTAAAAAAATGTACCCGCGTTTTGGTTATACTTTCTCCGCATTCTGTAGTGTCCAGCAATGTTTTAGATGAAATTTCCTACGCTTTATATCAAAAAAAGGAAATTATTCCTGTAATGTTAAAAGAATGCGCAATACCACTGCGACTTCAGAGATTACACTATATTAATTTTTGCAATAATTATGATCAAGCATTAAAAACTCTTTTATCAACATTGAATGAAACCAGAGATTCTAAATTCAATATTGATGGGAGTACTACAACCGGTTATAACATTGCGGGTCAAACTTTTAGAACCCCTAAATGGATTACTTTTTTTGGAATTATTGCAACTTTGGTTATAGCCTTATTGTTTCTATGGTGGTTCAATAATAATTCGGTTAAAACAAGCCTAATTGAAATTCCTGACAATGTTTCGGTTTCTGAAGATAGCCTAAAGTTTTATAAAGACTATGGTATTTTAGAAAAATTGATAGATAACTATGGAGATACTTTTGATTATAAAGGAGGAGTACTAGACAACTTACCGGAGGGTTATGGTATTGCAAAATATGTAAAGGGAGATAGCTACGCAGGGAAATATAAAAAAGGGCTATTTAGCGGGAAGGGGAAATATATTTATGCTAATGGGGATGCCTATGTTGGAGATTTTAAAAATGATTCTGCAAACGGATTCGGGAGCATGGAATACACAAATGGGTATAAATATATTGGATATTGGATAAATGAACTAGAAAATGGAAAAGGAAGTTTATTTTATCCCAATGGTTGTGTATATAAGGGAAATTTTGTAAATGGCCTTATTCAAGGATATGGTGAACTAACAGACCCTTCAGGCAACCAAATATTATATTTAAAGGGTTGTTATGTTTTTAAGGGCAATTGGTCTAATAATAAAAAAAATGGTACTGGTACATGCTTTGATGCAAAAGGAAATATCCTATACAGTGGCCTATTTATTAATGATAAACCTACTCAAAAATATCCGCTTAACAAATAATTTTTTATGCTGTAGTTAGTGTATGCACAACACTTCTTGCTGCTGATGGTGTCCACACCGCGCTTCCGTTGGCGTCCCCGCCAACGGGAAGCATGATTTAGCTTTAGGTTAGATATATAACCGCTTCGATTCTACGCTTGGGTAAAAGATGATATATAATTTGAACGTACAAGAGTGCGACGCAACAGGTGATGCTATTTGTACAGAAGTTGGGTACAAAATGTCTTCTTTCCTTCTTCGATAAAAGCCCAATATATAATCCGAACGTACAAGAGTGCGCCCCGATGAAGCATACGGGGTTAAGAACACAACAGGCTATGCTATTTGTACAATTGTTGGGTGCAAAAATATCTTTTTAGTTTTCCGCTGGCGAGGACGCCAACAGTAGCAAAATATGGCATAGTACATTACACCCTTTCAGGGTTGAAGTTTACTGATTTCTTTTTCAAAGGGCTTTGCCCTTTGTTAAGATAAAACGCCCTTTCAGGGCTTTGAAATAAAATTCTTTCTTCGCAGAGTCTCACTCAAAGCCAGGTGCGTAGCCTGGACTCTGCGATTCGCTTCGATAAAGCTGCATATATAATCCAACAGTAAGAGTGCGTTCCGATGAGGCATACGGAATTATGAACGCAAGGAAAGCATCATTACTGATCCGCAGTCGGGTATAAAAAAATATCCTGTTTTAAAGTATTTGGTTAAACTCAAGCCGTTCACCATCTGGGCCGTTAATATTAAAAAATTTGCAGCCGTTTTTCCAAAAGGCGAGAAAAACAGGTGCATCTTCCTGTATGTTAAAACCTTCGTTTTTTAGCAGTGAAAAAGTTGCATCTACATCCGAAACATCGAAAGCTATATGATCAATATGCCCATTCTTTCGGTTGCGGATGGCTTCTAATTCAGCATCCGGCATTTGATAGATTTCAATGATCATCGCATCGCGTTGCATCATAATGCAGGTTCCTGTACCACCATTATGCAGGAAGTTGGATTGCATTACATTGCTGAAACCAAGCCTTTTATAAAAAGCTTCTGACACTTTTATG
>JANYCO010000003.1 GCA_025360235.1 Cytophagales bacterium | reverse complement strand
AAGAAAAAACCAAAAGAAACAAAACCAGAAACCTCTATCAATGAATCACACTTACCTTGGTGGGTATTGATGTTGATATCGGCTGGGGGAATATTATTTTTCCTACTTCTGTTTATTCTATTCAACGCAAGAATAATATTTGCCTATTATTATAGAAAAGCCACCAATGCTGCGCTCCCTGAAGAAAAAGTTTATTGGATCTTTAAAGCATCCGAGTTCTTATATTGTCAGTTTGGGTTCTACAGAAGTCAACGTACACCACTTGAATTTGCTAAAAATGTGATCCAACCAGAACTTGGGATCAATTATGCAGACTTTGTTATGGTACACCACAAAGTGAAATACGACAAATTACCTGCGGATGAAAATGATGTTAGGATCATGAACCAATATCATTCTTCCTATCCCGATCAGGTATTTGCAAAATATACTTTCCTGCAAAGGAATCTGAAATTCATGAACCCAATTTCTACTATTAAATTCTTTTTTAATTAAACATTATGATGGAAACTGAACTAACAACCCCTCAGAAAAACGAAAAAATATCGTTACTGATTGACAACATCGAAAAAATTATTCGTGGTAAAAGAAAAGAGATCTCTTTTGTTGTCTCTGCCTTCCTGGCCAAAGGCCACGTATTACTGGAAGACAACCCTGGCTCCGGTAAAACAATGTTGGCCAAAGCACTGGCGCTTTCTATTTCTAATACTACCGAACATAATAGTGCCTCAGGAAATCTGGGTTTCAAAAGGGTACAATTCACTCCCGACCTACTTCCTATGGACTTAATAGGAAGTCATATTTTCGACGATACAAAAAAGGATTTTATCTTTAAGAAAGGTCCTTTGTTCACTAACATCCTTTTGGCTGATGAGATCAACAGGGCTTCGCCAAAAGTTCAATCTGCACTTTTGGAATGTATGGCGGAAAATCAAATAACAGTCGGCGACCAGACTTACCGATTGGAAAGACTATTCTTTACTATTGCGACACAAAACCCGATTGAAAGTGAAGGTACTTACCCTCTACCCCATGCACAGTTGGATCGTTTCTTTTTAAAGATGTCACTTGGTTATGTTTCTGAAGAAATAGAACTTGAGATTCTAAAAAATTATGTAGCCATCAACAACGTTCAGGAAAATATCAAACAGGTACTTTCCTTTCAAGAGATTATCGATTTACAGCAGTTGGCAGAACAGGTCCATGTGCACGATGAAATCATGATTGGGATTAAAAATATCATTTTTAGTACCCGTACTCACGCTCTCATCAATGTAGGCGCCTCTACCCGAAGCGGAATTATCTTCCTGAAATGTTTGAAAGCTTACGCTTTAGTGCATGGACGTAATTTTGTATCCGAACAAGACCTTGCAGATCTGGCGGAACCAGTAATTCACCACCGTTTGATCTTCAAAAACAAAGAGGCAAAATTAAATGCCTTGAAAGAAATTGTAACGAAAGAAACAGAACGTTTGGCAAAATTAAAATTGTTTAGCTAATACTACCAATGAGATTTAAGTTATCGGTTATTGCTAGTTTATTATTCACCCTTTTCACGCATTCCGGGTTCGCTCAGGTGCGCACAAAAATTGACGAGGAGCGCAAAGGCGTTTGGTACCTTGACAAAAAAGCGCTGGAACTCTCTGAAAAATTTGAAAAGTGGGATAAAAACTACTACGTAGGCTATATGTACGAAGGTTCGTTCAAGTACAACAGAGCCTCTGACTACTTTGGATTTAAGAATGCTATAAAACCTCTGGAAGAAGCACTGAGACTAATTGAAAAAGATTACGATTATAAACTAAAAACCAGAACTCCGGATATGAGAGCCTATCTGGATATCTACCAATACCAACTGGATTTCACCTGGATCTCTTATCTTCTGTACGAATGTTACAGTAACATTGAACAACCAACAGAAGCTATGCGGATTTTGGGGAATGTCAGAAGTAAAAAATTACAAAAAGAGCTTTATTGCCCTTCTTATCCTTCCATGTCATGGGTAATTCACAGAAACAGATTTCATACCTCGAAGAAGTATCCTTTTCTGAAAAACTCTATTGAAGAAAACGAATTACTGGCTTTGAAATATCTGGACTCTGCGGTAATCAAAATTCAAAAAAGCTATTTCGTAAACTCAACCATATACAACCCAGGGCACGAACAGGAAGACTTGAGATCTGTTTACTGGAACAAATCTCTAATCTTTAGTTATAATTTTGAAATGGATTCGGCTGAATATTATTATGACCTCTTAAAAAGTACGGGCTCTTTCTCTGAAAATAATTACGCCTATACCAAATTAATGAATGGAGAGTTTAAAGAATCGATTCGTTACTTCGAAATAGGAAAGAAGAAAGACGACATGTCTGAAAAACGGACAAAAGAATTTTATTACATGTTGGCTCTTCTTAATGTGTATAAGGCAAAACCACAAACCGGCATTACAGATCTTACTGACATTATCTCCAAACTAGGCTCTACTCCTGGGTTTGGCTGGAACAATATAGGCCTGGCAAGAAGTTATTATTATAACGGACAGTTATTTGAAAGTCAGAAACATTTAACCAAAGCAGACGAGTTTGAAGAGATGCATATTGGTACTACCTGGGCCCCGGAACAATATGATTTTATAAAAAATATTTTCTCTTATCTCAATAAGGAAAGGAAATTGAGCAGTATTCCTTTTGAAGACAAACAATACTGGTACAATGTTCCGGTGCTTGTTAAAATGCTAGGCTTCTTTGTTGATGAGCAAACGGACAAATTTGTACTCATCAATAAATTCGGATCAAATCCGGAACGTGATTATGTGTACTACCACATTTTCAATCCTGAAAATATGATCACCTTTGATGAAACCTGGAAGATCATTGATGGTTTGGATGCTGATTTTTTTATAAAGCGTTTCAACGAATACCTGATAGACGATTCCCGTGACAACGTCAAACGTTACTATCGCTATTTCATCGCCAGACTGCTTATCAATAAAGGGAAATACGAGGAAGCTGAAAAGATGTTAAACGAGGTATTAACCGACCCTGAAATTGATGTTGAGCATGAAAAGCTATTACAAGCACGTTGCTTCGAGGCGCTTTGCAAAATTTACGATAAAACAGATAGTCCTGCTAAATACAAAGAAAATTTATTAGCCTTGTATTCGACCTTTCCACAGCTAGTCCCATTTAGTGGAAATATAATGACTTTTAATCTTAGGGTAAATTCAGGATCCGAAAACCCAGAGGTTAAAAAAATACTAGAAGAACTTTACCAATGCAAAATTAATTTCCTTAAACCCGAAAACCGCGATTCAGATTTCCCTACTGCCGAATTATCCTTTGAAAAAATTGATAGTATCTGGCAAATCGGATGTAAAGTGACGGACAAAAATGGCCTTGCCATTTCCAATTTAGAAAGTTTTAAGGTAGACGATATCAAAGGCAGTGGCAAACGAATTGGTTATTACCTTTTCAATATTCCTACTACAACAATCCCTGAATACGGCGAAAACAACTATTGGCTCATCGCTGGTATTTTATTCATAATAGCCCTGCTTTGGACAGCACATAGAGTTAAGAAATCTCTAAAGTTTTAGCGATGGCACTTCTTGGCCTGTCCTGCTTCACTCGGTTTTTGCTGAATGAGTGCATAGAAAAACAGGGTTTTTACTTTACATAGCAGGAATAGGTTGAGTCAGTGTCTGTCCAATTTGGATTGTTACTTGTCGTCAGATTGTTTAATGATGCTTCTTTTTGTTGACATTTTTTCTTTGCATCGCTTTTTGTTTCATTTTGTTGATAATGGATGGTTAAATTCTGGTAAAAACCACCTGGAGCACCACCATAAGGAAGTTTACAAAAGCAGGAATAATTTTTTTTGCAAGAAAAAAAAGATAATAAGATAAGAGTCGAGATAAATAAATTAGCCGTTTTAGTTTTCATAATTATCTTTAGGTGGGTTAAAAAAGTGAAAATTTAATTTAGTGCATTTTCAAAATAAACGACCAAAAAGTCTTTTTATTACAAAAAAAAATTCATTCTTTATACCCCCTATTCTTGCCTTTAAGTTTTTACCTTAAAATCATATTAATGATAATTATTTACAAAAAATGATCAATTTTTAATGTATATTTCTAATAAAAAGTACTATTTTTCATTTTTTGATATATAATTTTAACATATTTTTCACTTTTTTATATTTTTTGGCATAAAACCCTTGCGATTAACTACAAATTGCACTATATTTAGGTATTGATAGCAAAAAAGGGTATTTAATTCAACTTTAAATAGAAATGTTATCTTTAAAGACATACACTACTAAACCGAAGAAAGAATGTTTTTCCATTAAATTAAGTAAAGAAAGGGGTTAAAATTATGAGTATTTACAAAAACAAACTATCCATAACGATACTGTTATTTTGTATCGCGTTGGCTTCATCGTTATTTTTTACGGATTGTTCCTACACCAGTAAAAATGAAACAAAGTTAAGACAAAAATTTCAGGTCACTTATCCTATTGCTATTGATACCTCTTATTACAACGATTACGTTTCCGATATTCATTCCATCAGAAATGTGGAAATACGGGCTAGGGTTAAGGGGTATATAGAAACAATACATGTAGACGAAGGTAAAATGGTAAAAAAGGGGCAAACTCTTTTTAGTATTAGCAACCAGGAATACAAGGAAGATGTATTAAAGGCGAAAGCAAATCTAAAGAACGCTATTGCGGAAGCAAAAGCAGCAGAATTGGATCTGCAAAACATCAAAATACTGGTGGAGAAAAAAGTAGTTTCCAAAACAGAAATGGAAATGGCCCAGTCCAAATTAGACGCTCTGAATGCCAACATAGAAGAGGCTCAATCGCATGAAGTAAGTGCTTTGTTGAAATTATCTTTCACCGAGATAAAAGCTCCTTTTGATGGGGTGATAGACAGAATACCTAATAAAGTTGGGAGTTTGATAGATGAAGGTACGCTGCTTACTACGCTCTCTGATAACGAAGAAGTTTATGCTTATTTTAATGTATCAGAAAAAGAATATTTAGATTTTGCTTCCAATGTAAAGGAACATAGCAAGAAAAATGATGTTTCCCTGATCCTTGCAAATAATGTTGAGCATTCCCATAAAGGAAATGTTGAAACCATTGAAGGAGAATTCGATAATGCTACAGGTAGTATTGCCTTTCGCGCAAAGTTTGCCAACCCTGAAAAAATATTGAAACACGGTTCAAGTGGTAAAATAAGATTACTGAAAAATTTAAAAAATGCTTTGGTAATTCCACAAAAATCAACATTTGAAATTCAGGACAAAATATATGTTTTCGTAGTAGACGATAACAATGAAATCAAAATGAGAAGTTTCATTCCAAAGCTCAGAATTCCTCATCTCTTTATTGTAGAATCCGGACTAAGTTCGAAAGATAAGATTATCTACGAAGGCATTCAGGATGTTAAAGAAGGCATGTTAATAAGCGCAGAAATTGTTCCTTTAAAAACTATAATTACACGGCTGTCACAAGAATAATTATTCTTGTTGTCCACTGCGTATTATAATTTAAACGATCAATCAATATGTTTACTACATTCATAAACAGACCTGTATTATCAGTTGTTATTTCTTTGATCATAACATTGATGGGGCTTCTTTCAATGCTCCAGTTACCGGTCACTCAATTCCCAAACATTGCTCCTCCTGCAGTAACGGTCACTACAAAATATACAGGTGCCAACGCTGAAGTATGTTCTAAAGCCGTAGTTACGCCTTTAGAACGTGCTATCAATGGCGTACCGGGCATGACTTATATGACCTCCATGTCGGGTAATGATGGAACAAGTATTATTCAAATTTATTTTCAGGTTGGTATTGATCCGGATATTGCAGCCGTAAATGTGCAAAACAGAGTATCTACCGCCCTTGATGAATTACCACAGGAGGTATTAAAAGCCGGTGTTCAGACAGAAAAAGAAGTAAACAGCATGTTGATGTACCTCAATATTGTGAGTACCGATACTGCTGCTGACGAAAAATTTATTTACAATTTTGCCGATATAAATGTAATTGCAGAATTAAAAAGAATTGATGGGGTTGGATTTGCAGAGATCATGGGCCAACGAAAATACTCCATGCGCGTTTGGCTAAAGCCAGACCGAATGACAACTTATGATATCTCTGCTGATGATGTAATTGAAGCCCTAAGAAATCAAAACGTAGAAGCCGCTCCCGGAAAGATTGGAGAGAGCTCTGGTATGGGTGCTCAGTCACTACAATATGTATTGCGCTATACAGGAAAATACACTACAGAAGAACAATATGAGAATATAGTAATAAAATCAAATGTAAATGGAAAAATGCTCCGCCTGAAAGATGTGGCAGATGTAGAATTTGGCTCTTTAGGATTTGATATCTTATCCAAAGAAAATGGAAACCCTTCCGCTGCGATTATCATGAAGCAGCGACCTGGCTCAAATGCAAGTGAGGTAATAAGCAATGTAAAAAAAAGAATGGAAGAACTGAAAGGAACATCTTTCCCTCCGGGAATGGATTATACGATAAGTTATGATGTCTCCAAATTTCTTGACGCTTCTATCCATGAAGTAATAAAAACATTACTCGAAGCTTTTATCCTCGTAGCAATTGTTGTATTTATTTTTTTACAGGATTTTCGATCTACTCTTATTCCAACATTGGCTGTACCGGTTTCATTGATTGGCACTTTCTTTTTTATGCAGCTTTTTGGTTTTTCTATAAATCTTCTTACCCTCTTCGCATTGGTATTGGCTATTGGGATCGTGGTAGATAATGCAATTGTAGTAGTGGAAGCTGTACATGCCAAAATGGAATCTGATCGTATAGATGCCCGTGCTGCTACGATTGCTTCTATGAAAGAGATTAGCGGTGCGATTGTAGCCATTACACTGGTAATGTCTGCTGTATTTATTCCTGTAGCTTTTATGAGCGGACCGGTAGGAGTATTTTACCGTCAATTTTCCATCACTATGGCTATCGCTATAGTAATCTCAGGAATAAATGCACTCACCCTAACACCTGCACTTTGCGCCTTGATGCTGAACAACCATCACAGGGAAAAGAAAA
>JANYCO010000002.1 GCA_025360235.1 Cytophagales bacterium | reverse complement strand
CCTTCACCTCCAAAAGTAACCTTCCTATGCAATGGAAATACAATTGCAGAATTTGACAACAGTACTTTCACCATTGAAAAATTAGAAGCAGCAATAACTAAATAACATGAGAAAAATTGGATTTTCCATATTGATTTGTTTATTCTTTCTAATGTCTTCGTTCCAGCGATTAGAACCGAAAAGCTTTAAGTTAAAAACAATCGTTATTGATGCAGGACATGGCGGCAAAGACCCGGGCTGCAACGGCTTTGGATCTAAAGAGAAAGACATCGCACTGGACGTAGCATTAAAACTGGGAGAATTCATTAAACAAAACATGAGTGATGTAAAAATAATATACACTCGCAAATCTGATGTATTTATTGAACTTCATGAAAGAGCCGCCATTGCAAATCGGAATAATGCGGATTTATTTATTTCTATTCATGTCAACTCTGGTCCATCAGGACTATACGGTACCGAGACTTTTTGTATGGGACTTCACAAAAGTGAACAAAACTTAGAAATAGCTAAACGTGAAAATTCTTCTATTCTGATGGAACATGACCACACTAAAAAGTACGATGGCTTCGATCCTAAATCACCTCAGTCTTATATTTTATTTTCCCTTTACCAGAGTGCTTTCATGGCAAACAGTACTAAGCTGGCTGCTAAAATCGAGCAGGAATTTGAAGACACCAATAAACGCCATAGCCGTGGTGTAAAACAAGCTGGATTTTTAGTTTTATGGAAAACCTCAATGCCAAGTGTATTGGTCGAAACAGGTTTCCTAACAGACACTACCGATGCCAATTATCTCAAAAAAGAAAAAGGCAGAATTGATACTGCATGGGGAATCTACACCGCCATTGAGGATTATAAGAGAGATATGGAGGATGAGGAATAATCAATCCTATATCCAAAAGATAATTCCTAACAGGTGTTTTATTCCTTTAAAATATCTTCCTACAACTCTATTTTTTCTTTACACTTATGGCTTTTCTAATCTGCAAGCTCAATTCGTTTCCGCAGAAGTAGCTATTGATGGATTCACATGTTCTATGTGTGCATTAGGTGTCGAGAAGTCAATCCTGCAATTGGATTTTGTGGCAGAAATGAAAATGGACTTAAACACGAGTACCGCTAAAATTTCTTTTAGAAAAAATAAGCCCGTCTCTATTCACAAAATAGCAGACAAAATTCTTGATGCAGGATTTTCTGTTCGTTACATAAATGCTGAGTTTAATTTTCCCAAAATTTCAATAGATAATTATTCTATCTTTAATGATGGAGATAACGAATTTCATTTTATGGATGTAAATCCAGATACTATAACGGGACCTATTACCCTTGTGTTATTAAATCAAAAATTAAGCTCAAAAAAAACCTATACCCGCTGGCAACGATGGATAAAAGAGGACTCCAAAAGGAATGGAAAAAAAGAGAAGGTATACTGCGTAACTTTATTACGCCATTAGTATTCCTCCTTTCTTTTTTTTATACCAGCAGTTCCTTTTCTCAGGAATTGTTTCCCAATACAGAACCCGCCAGTACTATGCCTAAAAAAGTTTTAGGCTACAGGCAAATCAATGAATCCTACAAAGACCTTAATAATCGCTCTAGGTATTTTTTTGGATTCAGGCTTATGTACGGGCTTACGAAAAACCTAACGGTGATGACTATGGTTGGTGCATCCAATCACCATTTCAGAAGGATTCCAACTAATCTAACCAATTATATAGTAAACCATCACAAAATAAGTTACCGCGTAAACCCCTTCCTATTAGAAGGATTTCATTTTTATGCTAAATACAGATTAATAAATTTTGACGGAGAACAAAGACACCTTCGTATTGCTGCCTATGCTGAAGCCACTAAATCTTTTGTTGCACATACCGAAGGCGAATCCAGCCTGATGACCGACAACTCGGGATACGGAGGAGGTCTGATATTTACAAGATTGTACAAACGATTTGCAACTTCAGTAACCTGGGGATTTATAAAAAGTGAACCCTATAAACAACATGATAAATACCGAACGCTGAAATTTCAATCAGGAGATGTAACAATGTATAACGTATCTTTTGGTTACAGACTTTATCCAAAAAAATACGATACCTATAAGGATGTGAATATAAATTTATATGCAGAATTTATAAATAAAGATTATACTGCTGCACAAATCACTTACAATGGAGCTCCTTATTATTATGCATTTTTAAAAAATATTGGCCTCCCAAGCACTCTATACACCTACAATGGGCTTGTCGCTAACAAGTATTCCGAACTAAGAACAACTGTTCAATTCATTTTCAATTCCTCCAACCGAATAGACATCGGAATAGCTATGCCGGTGTACAGCAGATCCTACCTACATGATTATCCATTGATCTATTTAAATTTTCAGAAATATTTTTTTAGATAAAAATTGCAACTCTTGTTTCCTGTTAATATAATTGAATTGTTAGAATTCAATACCCATTTTCTCTTCTATAATCATCAAAAAGTTTTTTGTATTCTGGATTATTAGGATTTTCAAACCATTGAATCTTTAATCTTGCCATTTCCGGATCGTCTCTGTGTTGGATTTTGATAAGCATAGCATTGGTTGTGAAAAAAAATAATACCCCTAACGATAAATAAATAGTCGTTCTTATTAATAAATTTTTATTGAGATCACCATTATCTTCTGTTTTTTCCTCTTCTAATAATGCATTTTTGTAATGTAAATTTTCCTCTTTTTCTATTCCTGATGAAGGACTGAATTTCTGAATAAAAAGTAGTACTGCAAATAATATTACAAGACCAAAAACCCCTGACAAAAGCATCTGACCAGCAAAAGGCCAGTACATCAATTTGTATAAAATACCAATAACAATAATGGCAAAAAGTAGTCCTGCAACATTCAGCAATCCAGATTTTTTATTTGCTCCTTCATTTCTCAATATATAAAAACCCAATGGGAAATATAATAATGCTAAAGTTCCCAAAGACACCACAAGTATAGGTCCAGCAAAGGGAATATGAAAAAATTTCATAAGGATCCCCAACAAAGCAATGCTAATAATAATCTTTTCTAATTTCATAATAAAGCTAATTTTACTAATTCAATATACAAAATTTGGAGAATATTAAAACAATAGAAATTACAAAAAATCTGTGCAATCCAAAAATCCGTCAAATCCGCGATCCTAGTCGCAAAGGTGCATCGAGTACAAATCGAAAAAATTATGATCTTGTACTTCATCAAACCAGTAGCCAAATTTCATTGAACTAGGTTTTTCCCCAAAAGAAACTTCCCTGATGTATTTTAAGAGTTTGTTATAAACTAAAGAATCAGGAGTAACCTCTCCCCAAACGGTTACAAATGTTTGCTCCTGGCTCAGATTAAGTTGATCGAAAACAAACATGACGTAATAAATAAAATCATCGGCTGTACTGAAATAAAAAGTATTGCAAAACTCTAAGGTCTTCTGGTTTTTTACAAGAATTGTAAGATAATTTTGCTCTACATGTAAATACATATTCCGCTCTTCACGGTTGTTGTTGATCATGATCCCTTCAATTAGAGGGGCTGTATGATGTACCACCTGAACATGTTTAGAAGGGTACATTTTCGTAAACCAATTGATAATTTTTTTATCTGCAGAAAAAATATTTACAGCATCCGTACTCTTTTGATTGTAGAAATAGAACCCCTCTTCCATTTCTGAATTCAAAGTGCAATTCAGAGAAAGGTATTCTTTTAAATAATTTTTATCAAAAAGAGAATTAGGGATAAGCGAAAAATTCATTCCCTTAATAGCAAGTTTTATGGACTTCCAATAACCCGCCTTCAATACATGGTGATCGTCATAGATGAGCTCCAATTGTTTGATAAGTTGTTCAGGAAAACTAATCGCCTCCATTTTGTAATCTTCCAACAACAAACAACGGTTTCTTTCTGTATCAGTAATACAAATCCGAAACAAACTATTACTTACTTGTATGAACAGATTATAATCGGCAAGTTTTTCTACATCAAAGGTGTCATCTTTGATTCGTTTATTGAGTCTGTAATGAAGTTTTTCTGACATATTAACAGGGAGTTGACAGTCTATTCACAGTTTATCCACAATTATTTGTTTTATCCTTTTGAAGCTTTAAATCTTCCAATTATAATAATTTGAAGTTAATTACCATAATTTTCACAAGATTAGCAAATAAAAATTGCATAAATTCATTATTAACCAAAAAAACTGCTTTTTTTATCCACAGACTACGGTTTTGTATTTCTAAAATACCCTGACATAGTAAGAATTTCATCCGAACTTTGGCGATCCCTCAAAACCGAATGAAAATACAAAGGATCCTCTTTTGCGATTTGATTGAAATCCCAATACCGAAGTTCCTGAATAATCTGTCTGTCAGCTTTCATTTCAGGATCAGAACCTTTTGCCATTTTACCACCTATAATTTCCACATAGAAAAACAACTCAATGGAATGCAGCGGAAGACTAAGGTATTCGTTTACAAAAAGAAATTCTTTTACGAGGATATCCAGTCCGGTCTCCTCCTTATATTCTCTTATCAGTGTTTCTTCCGCCGATTCTCCAAAATTGGTCCCTCCTCCTGGCGGAGCCCACAAACTTTCCTTCTCTCCTACTCCTTTATGGTTAATAAGTAATATTCTATTCTCCTCCAAACAGATTCCACAGACCCTTACACGTACCCTATTGCCATACAAATTCTCCACTTCTTCTTTCTGTGTCATTCTATAGTTCAATGTTTAAAGTCTAATGTAGGAAAGTCAGTTAACAATTAACAATTAATCATTAACAATTAACAATTATCTACCTAACTTCGTACAAAATTAGTTTAAATACTGTTCTTTTGTCGCCTTCGGAAATTATACGTAAAAAATTTGCTTTCAGCCCTACTCCAGGGCAGGAAAAAGCATTCCGGATTCTTGACAAGTTTATTGAGGACAAAGATTCTGCAAGACCAGTATTCCTGTTAAAAGGATATGCCGGAACAGGTAAAACCTTCTTAGTACAAAAATTAATTGAGTATATTGCTCAAACAGATCAT
>JANYCO010000736.1 GCA_025360235.1 Cytophagales bacterium | reverse complement strand
CATTAATATGGTAGTACCACATATAAACAAATGCAAAAATGATTGTGCCATAAAACATATACACCCACCATGGAGGAAGTTGATTGTCCAGTTCTCTTATCCCATCATAATTATGGTCAAGCATGATATCGACTTCCTGTTCGATAGGAACCGCACCAGTCAGAGGCAACATAATAGGATTGCCTTTAAAATCTCCTGATTCCTTGGCTGATGTTAAAAATAGATTTAATGCGTAAAGTACATAAATGGCTACGAGAAGAATGGTTATTAAAATTAATACAACTGTTAGAAGTACAATTTGAGGCATGTCCATTCCTCCGGCCACGTACGGCGTTGTACTAGTGTCTTGGGCAAAACTTTCCGACCCTGCAAGGCTTAGGAAAATAGTAAATATAAAGATTAATTTATTTTTCATTTTTATGCTTATTAGATCGTTATTTTATAGTACCATCGTTATCCAACGGAAGATTTGCCAACTTCGCAATATGCTTTTTGTCTGCTTTTACAATTAGCCAGGTAGCTATAATGAAAAACAAAAAGAAAATTATAAATGATATGATCGGATATATTTCAATTCCTGAAATACTACTCATATGTTGTTTTATGTACTTTAGCATCTTCTTTTATTTTTGAGTTAATGTATCAGGCTTCGCTTTAATATCTGTGCCAAGGCGCTGTAAATAAGCGATCATAGCTATAATTTCTTTATCACTTGCGGTTCGGATATTATCTTTAGCAAGACTTGCAGCAATTCCATCTGCTTGTTTTTTTACATCTTCAAGTACTTTTAATTCATATCCTTCCGGGTATGGAACTCCGATTTTTCGCATCGCAGAAATTTTGTTTTCTGTTTGTGATAAATCAAGTTTTCTTTCCAGCATAAATGTGTATGTTGGCATAATAGAATTAGCTGAAGTTAATTCGGGATCCATCATGTGGTTATAATGCCAGGAATCAGGATATTTTCCACCGACACGATGCAGGTCAGGTCCTGTTCGCTTAGAGCCCCAAAGGAATGGGTGGTCGTAAACAAATTCTCCTGCTTTTGAATATTCTCCATAACGAACTTTTTCAGATCGGAAAGGTCTTACCATCTGTGAGTGACAGTTGCTGCAACCTTCGCGGATATATAAATCACGTCCTTCCAATTCTAATGGAGTATAAGGTTTTACACTTGCAATTGTTGGGATATTTGATTTGACAAGAAATGTTGGTATCATTTCTACCAGACCCCCAATAAGAATTATTAGTAAACTGAATACCAACATTTGTATTGGTCTTCTTTCAATCCATCTATGCCAGTGTTCTCCTGCATGAACATGCTCTTCTTTCGATAGTGGTGCTGCTTCAGCGGTTTCATTGGCAATGAATTTACCTGAGAAGGCAGTTTTAGTTAGATTGTAAGCCATTACTACAGCACCAATAATAAACATCAATCCACCCACCGATCTTAAAAAATACATGTATTTAAGTTGGGTAACTGTTTCCAGAAAATTCGGATAAGCCAATACTCCGTCTACCGTAAATTCTTTCCACATGGCACTTTGTACAAATCCAGCCCAATACATTGGTAATGCATAGAACACAATACCCATTGAGCCAATCCAGAAGTGGAAGTTGGCAAGTTTAATTGAGAATAATTTTGTGTCATACATTTTCGGAATTAAATAATAAAGCATTCCAAATAGCAAAAACCCATTCCAGCCAAGTCCGCCAACATGTACGTGCGCTACTACCCAGTCGGTAAAGTGTGCGATAGCGTTTACGTTTTTCAAAGAGAGCATTGGACCTTCAAACGTAGCCATACCATAACAAGTAATCGCTACCACCATAAATTTTAAAACCGGATCTTCTCTTACTTTGTCCCAGGCACCTCTAAGCGTGAGTAAGCCATTTAACATTCCTCCCCATGATGGAGCGATAAGCATGATAGAGAATACAACACCTAACGACTGCGCCCAGTCGGGTAAAGAGGTATATAACAAATGGTGAGGTCCGGCCCAGATATAAATGAAGATGAGTGCCCAGAAATGTATAATTGAAAGCCGATACGAATACACTGGTCTGTTTGCTGCTTTAGGAACAAAGTAATACATTAATCCAAGGAACGGAGTAGTCAGGAAAAAGGCTACAGCGTTGTGGCCATACCACCATTGTACCAGTGCATCTTGTACACCTGCATACCAGGAATAACTTTTGAAAAGAGAGACAGGCATTGAAAAAGAATTCACAATATGAAGGACAGCTACAGTTACGAAGGTTGCGATGAAAAACCATATCGCTACATAGAGATGTTTTTCTCTTCTTTTTATAATTGTTCCGAACATGTTCCAACCAAATACTACCCAGATCAAAGTGATAGCAATGTCTATTGGCCATTCTAATTCAGCATATTCTTTACTTGAGGTAATCCCTAAAGGGAGTGTTGCCACAGCAGATAGAATAATCAGTTGCCAGCCCCAGAAATTTATTTTGGAGAGCGCATCGCTGTACATTCGGCTTTTGCACAATCGCTGAAGGGAATAATATATCCCGGCAAACATTCCATTTCCTACGAAGGCAAAAATAATGGCATTGGTATGGAGTGGCCTAAGTCTACCAAAACTTGCAAAGTCTGCAAAATTTAAAATCGGGAAAACCAACTGTAAGGCTATGGTGAGTCCGACCAACATTCCTATTATCCCAAAGATAACGGTGGCCACTATAAAATTTCTTACAATGGTGTTGTCGTAAGAAAATTGCTCCAAACTACTATTATTCATATACTCTTATTTTTGTTATTTATTTTATCTTCAAAAAGGATTCTAACAGAGGGTGTATAATCATCATCATATTGCCCTGACTTCACAGCCCATATAAAGGCTGCAAGAAAGGCCCCTGCTACCAGCATACTTATCGTGATTAAGATGAAAATGACACTCATTCGATTTTTATTTAATACAAATTAATCGGAAATGAATTTTTTATTTTATGAGTATAGACAATTCAAATAATGACATTGGTCATCTTTTATAAAATGATACACTATTACCTTTGCTTAAATAATTAAAAAATAATAAAATGATAATATTGATATTCTTCGTTTGTCACTGGTATTTATCCCTTTTTGCACAAACCTTCTTCCTTCATAGATATGCCGCTCATCAGATGTTTACGATGAATAAATTCTGGGAAAAATTCTTCTATACCTTAACCTGGCTATTTCAAGGTTCTTCTTTCTTAAGTCCTTATGCTTATGGTGTACTGCATCGTATGCACCATGCTTATGCTGATACAGAAAAAGATCCCCACTCTCCAAAATATTCTAAAAATCTATTTGATATGATGTGGAAGACCAAACATATATACAACGATGTGTTGCACGACCGCGCCAATATCGATCCTAAATTTAAAAAGGGAGTTCCTTATTTTGGTTTTATCGAAAAGATAGGAGACAACTGGATGGTAAGAGTAGCTTGGGG
>JANYCO010000700.1 GCA_025360235.1 Cytophagales bacterium | reverse complement strand
TGAAAGAAGTGAACAACATCTATCAACAAGCAAAGGTGGAGAACAATACCGGACAACTGGTAAAAGCTGTCATTTATCAAATGAAGCTGACAGACTACAAAGAAGAAAATGCTTTTGTCAAAAATCTAAATAAAATAAGTGAAGAAATAAAAACATCGACATTTCCGGTCAAGCCCCTTCTGCATTCTATGCTGGCTGATATGTACTGGCAGTATTATCAGAACAACCGCTGGAAATATAACAACCGTACTGAAACCGTAAATCTCAAAGAAGATGATATTGAAACCTGGGGTTTAGAAAAAATTGTAAAAGAAACTATCAACAATTACCAGGCTTCGCTCACTGAGAAAGAAAAACTTCAGGCGGAAAATATTAAAATATACGAAGATGTTTTATACCAAGGAAACGAGGAGGGACGAATACTGCGGCCTACACTTTACGATTTCCTAGCCAACCGAGCCATCGACTTTTACACAAGCGAAGAACCTTCCATTACACGTCCTGCTTATTTCTTTACGCTAAACAAAGAAGAATACCTTAACGATGCTGATGCTTTTGTAAAATTAACAATTGAAACAAAAGATACTCTTGCTATGAAGTTTTATGCTTTGCTTCATTTACAAGATTTAACAAAATTCCATCTCAACGATCCAAAACCAGATGCACTGGTATACATCGATTTGAAAAGAATGGCTTTTGTGTATCAATACCTAACGGCTCCAAATAAAAATAATTTATACCAAAAAGCGTTAGAAAAATTAGAAGACAAATCAGTCAAATATCCAGTCTCTACTTTAGTCACTTTAGAAATAGCAAAAATTTATTTGGAATACGGAAAGCTCTACAACCCTCTGCAATCGGACGATCACAAATGGGATCTGAAAAAAGTATTTGAAATTTGTGATAAAGCAATAGTGCGTTTTCCAAAATCCTCTGGAGCCATGAAATGTATGTCTATCCAGGATGATCTGCAAAACAAAAACATTTCTGCAACTATTGAAGAAACGAATATCCCTTCTATTCCTTTTAAAGCACTAATCAATTATACCAATATCAAAACGGTTTATTATAGATTAATAAAAACATCTAATAAAGAAATCAACGCTCAACGCAAAAAATGGGAACGCAACTACGATGTTGACCGTGAAGCAAAATTCTTAGAACACTTCACTCCCAAAACAGCAGAAAAAAGTGGTTCTTATACTTTACCTGATGACAGTGATTTTCAACAGCACAGTGCAGAAATAAAACTGGATGGTCTTGCACCAGGAGTATACATGGTGCTTCTCAGTCATGATGCCAATTTTAAAATTGGAGGAAATGGACTGGCATATACGTTCACCACGTTTACCAATATCAGTTATATTCACCGCAATACACCTGATGGCAATACCGAATTTTATGTAATGAATCGTGCTACAGGCGAACCAATGATGGGTGTTGCCTCTACGATCTATTTTGTAGAATACAGTTACAGCAAAAGTGATTATGAAAATATTAAAGGAAGTACGTTCACCTCAAACAACGAAGGATATTTTAAAATCCCTTATCAGTTTGAAAAAACAAATCAGTATTCCAGAAATTTCTACGTAGACTTTGCTCAAGGTACTGATGAATTCAGTACTGCCAGTGTAGACGGCTACCGTTACAATGGTTCCATTTCCCAGTACAAACAAAGCGAAGCTGGTAGCTACACAAAAGTAATGTTCTTCATGGACAGAGCGATCTACCGCCCCGGACAAACAATCTACTTTAAGGGTTTGGCCATAAATACCAATGGTAAAAAAACTTCTATTGTTCCTAAATACTCCTCCACTGTGGTGTTGTACGATGTAAACAGTCAGAAAGTAGGAGAAGTAAATCTTGTAACCAATGAATACGGCACCTTCAATGGTACCTTCAACGCTCCTACCAAAGGACTAATGGGACAAATGCGTATTGAATCTACTTATGATGGTGGTGATATTTATTTTTCTGTAGAAGAATACAAAAGACCAAAATTCGAAGTAAAATTTGAACCTGTAAAAGGCACCTTTCGTCTGAACGAACAAATTAAAACAGAAGGTATGGCAAAAGCATATTCCGGTGTAGGCATAGATGGCGCACAAGTAAAATACCGTGTGGTGCGCAGAGCTCGCTATCCATACTGGTGGTGGTGCCGTTGGGGTTACTACCCAAGTTCTCCTGAAATAGAAATTATTAACGGAATCACGCAAACTGATGGAACCGGGAAATTTATTGTAGACTTTAAAGCAATACCTGATCCTCTAGTAGACCCAACTTCAGATCCTACATTTACTTATACTGTATATGCTGATGTAACAGACATAAATGGAGAAACGCACAGTACTACCTCTTATGTCTCAGTAGGCTACAAAGCTTTACTGGTAAGTGTTGATGCAGTGGATATGGACAAAGAGGATGTGGCTGTCTGGAAAAAAGAAAATACTATTAGCACTACTAATCTGGCTGGAGAATTTGAACCAGCTAAAGGAAGCATTTCCATTTTTAGTTTGAAACAACCTGAGAAAGCTTTCCGTCAGCGTAAGTGGAGCAGACCGGACAGACAACTGATGACCAAAGAGGAATTTGCCAAAAATTTTCCACTTGATGAATACGAAGAAGAAAATAATTTTCTAAAATGGGCAAGAGACAAAGAAGTATTAAAACAGGATTTTGATACCGAAAAGAA
>JANYCO010000688.1 GCA_025360235.1 Cytophagales bacterium | reverse complement strand
GGTACGTTAGAGTGCCCGAATTTTCTGTAGTATTCCAATAATTGGAGGTATCTGGTAGCCCATGGTGCGACAGAAGTTGTTTGTACCTTCCAGGTAAATTTTATTGCATTTAATAGTTTGATTTTATCATTTGATAGACTTGATTTATTCGCACGTTGTTCTGATACCCATCCTCCTAATGTTTTATTTTTCTCCCATTTGATAGGCAAATCAGAATGTCCGTATTTCTTTTTAAACGCCACTAACTCTTTATAGCGTTCCTGCCAGGATTTTCTCTTTACAGGAGGAGGCATCATTTCCCATTCAAAATTTATTTTGTTTAAGAGTTTTTTTCTCCAATCAAGTAAGTGTTGCCGTTTGTACATTTTTCGCTGCCATTTTACCCAATAAGATAAAGCTCGATTTTCTTTCCATTCTTGCGGAACATTGCTATGGGCGAAAATTTTCTTGAACCTTTTCAACTCCAAGTATCTATCCATCCACTTCTGGTTATGAACTTCACTTATTTGTTGGCCATAAATACTATCTGACATTCGATTTGTAATGGATTCTTATTTTAATACTTCTTTTGGTCATTGTCAGATTTAAACGACATTCTTGTTCGCTTCTCAACTCTAATTTAACTACCTTTTCATTAGTAGTCAAATAGGTTGATTTTGATATTCAGTTAATTGTATTGTCCGAATATTCTCAGACATTCGGACAGTTGCGGAAACCAGCCTTGTAGACAGACATGTGTAGCTTCCGTACCTTGTTTTTGGAATTATGATTTTCTTTTCCTATGAACAATAATTTACTAACAAGAGGCTAGATGGTGTCTTCTCATTTTTAACAGTATTTCACCGATCCCCCATAGTTGACATCTATATTCAATGGTATTTCAACAATACTTAAGCATATTTACTTACAAATTTCCTCCAATCATCCCGTTTGACTTCCTTTGACAAGTCTTTAACCCCATTCCTTTATGTAATTCTGCAACATTAACTTCTGTCCTTCCTTTTTTTTCATGGATTTATAAGAGCAAAAATCGTTATTAATTCCAATCGAAGGATTCCATGTCTGTTCATGTCTGATTTAGGGTCTGCTTAGGCAATTGTTTATGAATGCATATCTATTTAATAGTGACTTTTTTCAAAATGGGTGTGTACTTCTCCACTTTGTATTAATAACTCTATTATTTTGATTTTAAAGGACTAAATGGCAAAAATTAAAGCGGAACAACAAGAAGGGTGGAAAGTCTACGGCAATAGTCTCTTATTATCACCAGCGACTTTTTTGATATATAGAGTATATCAGACTCTTCCATACTGATTTGCTTCAGTCCTGTTCCAGTTGGAGCCTTACTTGCCATAGTTGCTGAGAATTCATTAAATTATGCCCTCACAAAAATTCCATATTGTCTTTAAAACGATTTTGGGAGAATTTTATTATAAGCAATCGGACTATAATTGTATTTTTTTGTAAAAATAGTATTAATGTAAATGAATAGAGTTACGAAGGTGAAGTGATTGTATCTAAATAAAAAAACCGGAAGCTACAAACAGGCGTTTGCAAATGCTTCCGGATCTCTCAACCAGCTATGGAATTTTAAATACTTTGTTATTCCTATAAAAACGAAATTTATATATTTTTATTATGTTAAAATTATTCAATCTTAAATTTTGTAATCAGCGAAGAGTTCGGAAACGATTTCGACATACCTAGTAGGAATAAATTATTGCCGATTATTTCTGCATCATACGTGTATGTCATGCCCGTTATTTCATCAATACCATTTTTACCAAATGATGTATCAAGGATTCCATTACTGTTGAATTTCATAACCTGAGCCTTATTACTTATTGAAAAATTATTTGAAGGAACAACAAACAGATTAAACAAATAAATAGTGGATGAATTTGAAATAACCAACGATGGCAAAAAATAATTTTCATTCAGACCCTTCGGTTTTATAATAAGAGTTCCTCCATTCCCAAAATTAAAATCAGGGTTACCATTTAAAGAAAATTTATTAATTCGTATACAGTAAGTGTTATTAATTGGCAAGGATTGATACACATACATACTTCCATTTGTAAATGTGAACTGGAGTTTATCTCCAGCATCAGGAATAGTAAGGATTCCGTTCGAGGCAAATGAAACGTCGAAACCTCCATTTAGATTTACTCTGTATATCTTTTTGGTAGAGCTCTCCAAAACATAATATGAATTGTTTGTTTCTACAAAACCCATAACTACAGCACCTTTAGTAGCTGCAAAGGAAAGGTCTGTAGTATAGTCAGCGTTTAACCTTATTAAGGTATCTCCTTTCTCAACCATTAATTTCCCATCCGAGAGTGTATTAACAAAATAATATGGATTCAATGCTGATATTGTAGAATTACTTCCGTCAGTACCAATTTTATTAATACCTGAATTCCCATAAACAAACAGCTCATCATTCGATAGGAATGTTTGCCCTTCAATCGGAAAACTATAATTTGCAATACCTGAAACACCGAAAGAAGAGATAAAATCTCCATTAGTATTTAGTCTGCATAAGTTTGAATAGTCCATATCAGTACTATAATTCCCTGACAATGCCATTCTACCGTTAGAAATTTCTAATTTATCGTAATTGGTATTATAGAACAAAAGACTTCCATTATCTCCAAAACTTGCATCAATAGCAATCCGTTCTGATTGTGTAGGTTGAACATCGTTTATTGAATCGGTCTTTTTCTTTTTACATGAAGAAAATGACAACAGAACTAAAAAAAATATCGCAAACGAATTTTTCATTATTAAATCATTGAATACTTACCTTTTTACTTCCAATTCCTTTGTCTGTGGTAATTACAAAACTATATAGCCCTTTAGGCAGCATAGAAATGTCTAAATCTAAATTTCCATTTGCAGAACGATTTAATACTTCATTGCCAAGTACATCTATCACTTGCACCTGTTGAATTGAATAGGTTGAATGAATGTTTATATGATAGTTCGCTGGGTTTGGAAAAAGGTTAATTCCAATAGATAATGTTGTAGCATCCACTACCGCATCTATTTTTGTAGAAAAATCAGCAACAAATCTAGCAATAGCCATAGAGACTTTATTCGATTCAGTAGCATATCCAGCAATTACAATTTTTCTATCACTTTGGATAAAAATACTCCTTGCCTCAGAAGTACCGTTACTCATATTTACAGTTGTATAAGCTTCAACACTCCCAACAGAAGAAATACGAGCCAAGGCGAAATTACCAACCGTACCATACAATGCCGTCCCAGAGACTAAAATATCATTTGTAACAGTATCTTCTTGCATATCATGGCAAATACTGTTTACAGCCCCAGGAAATGAATAACTAATTACTCCATCCCCTCCACCAAAAGTATTATCAATACTACCATCAGAAACATTCAATTTCATTAAGTAAATTTCATTGGTAATATAACCACTTACTAATATAGATCCGTTTTCTAAAATAGTAAGTGCATCCGCTCTATCATTTACATCATTATTAACATCAAACGTTGCTACACCTGTTGTCCCAAAACCGTTATCAAATGAACCATTAGAATTCACTCGCATCAATATAGAATTATTATTATATGCACCAGCAACCAAAATTTTTCCGTCTGGTTGAATGGTAAAATCATTAATATCATAATTAATTGAATTACTAAAAGACATTATCCCATCCGTATCAAATGAAGTATCCATGCTACCGTCACTATTGAGACGATAAATCCCTCCTGATGTAAGAATTACAATCTTACCATCTGATTGAATGGCAATATCCACTGGAGATGAAAAAATGTTAATCACTTTGAATCCATCTGTATCGAATGTATTATCAAAGCTACCGTCGCTATTTAACCTGATTACAATGGTGTAAAGATTAGTTCCATCAAAGTAGTGGCTTGCTAAAACAATTTTATCATCAGACTGAATAGCTACTCCGTATGCAATAGTAATTTCATTTGGAAATTTAATGTATAAAATTCCATCACCGCTAAATGAATTATCCATTGTACCGTTTGTATTCAATTTAACAACCATAATCGAATCTCCAGATTCTCCGGCCATAACCAACTTACCGTTGCTTTGACTTCTAACTTGATAGCAATCTGTAATTGCTGGTTTGGCTACCAATAATTTTCCATCACTGCTAAATGTATTGTCTAATTGTGCTAACACATATCTTCCATGAAATGATAGCATTAAAATTACCAATAGACAATAAGATTTACTTTTTTTCATATTCCAATATTTATATTTAATCCCTTAATGAACTACTACAATTTTCTTTAAAATCGAATTGTTTGCCAAATCGGTTAGTTTTAAAGTATAAAGCCCTTCATTAAGTTTGCTTGTATTTATTCTAAAATTATTTGACTTGCTTTCATTTCCATTCAGTATAATCCTACCTACATTGTCATATAGTTCCCAACTATAATCAATGTTATCTTCTGAATTTAATAGCACCGTTAATTCATCTGATACAGGATTTGGATAGACAAATATATCGCTAATTTGCATAATACTTTCCTTTGTAGAGGAAACTATATTACCAGATGTTCCAGCCCCTTTTCTATAAATAACTTGATAAACTTCATTTGAATTAGCGTCCTGAACAAATACGATAACCCCCAGTTCACTTGGAGAACCATTATAAGTATCCCATGCGCTTACAATTTCCAAATTATCATTCTTATACCAGTCTTTAGATATGTATGAACCTGCGGCATCAGGTAGTAATTTCCTTGCTACATTTTTATAGTTTTTTGAATAGTCAACTTTGTTTTCTTCGATTATTGCAATATTAACAACGACTGCTGCTAGAGTGACTGGCGATGTACCAATTAAAGGTATGTTATCAATATAATTCAACCTTGTACCAACAGTCACTTTTGTTCCTGAAGTATAAACCGACAAATCAAGCTTGAATTTAGCAGGAGATAATGTCTTACTGTCAATATTAAGAACACTTAATGAATCTCCTCCCGTACCATATTTTTTAAAGGCACTCCTTCCATCCAAGAAAGTCAGAGGAACACTCGATACGCCATAGAACAGAACCTTTGAACTTTCAAAAGAAGGGTCCAATGAATTAAAATTATCTGAACTTGGAAAGCTTGTATGGTATTGTAAGGAAACGACATCAAGTGGTCTTTGTGTTTGAATTTTATTTATCGAATCATTCGCCGCACTGCAACGAAGCTTTGGATTAGAAGAACTACTATTACAAACCGTCTGATGTTCATTATTTGTAAAATGCTCCATTAACACTATTTTATTTCTATTGCCAATCCAAACGCTATCTACAGCAAACCCTTTCCTTATTGTGGTAGTACTTCCTGTTGGTGCTCCGAAAGACAATCTAAATTTCACAGAAGACTTTCCTGCTAAATTGTCCAATACAAATCTTGCAATCTTCCAATCGGCATCAGTACCAGTCCATCCTTCATTATCTGGATGGGTCTGAGTTGGTGCTATGTTTGCAATTCCACTTATTCCTTGGTCATTGTTATACCAATTCTGCCCTTGCCCCTTTTTTCCAACAACTTGCCATGAACTGCCTTCATCAATTGAGGACTCCAACATTACACCAGAAAAACCTGAAATAGTTTCAGACCATATTTTTAATGCAATCATTGGTTTATCCAAGGCTGTAAAATCGAAACATGGACTATTCAAAAAAGAAACCTCAGCTTCATTATATAGATTATTTACGTTACTTCCAGTAGCCCAAACATTCCTACTTCCTGTTGTTATAACTGAACCATTGGCAGTTCCCCAACCCCAAGTAGAAATAGTTGTGTCTTTTGGAAACCAATATTCCTTTGATGAAGAAAAAATAACTGAATAAGGAATGTCTGGTGTAATAACAAAACCAGGAGATACAGTCACTTTTTTGGTGATAGTATCAGAACATCCTTTATCAGTTATAACAATATATTTAGTATCATAAGTCTGAGGAATAGCGAAACTCTTAGATGGATTAAGATTCAAATTATCATCAACAATTCCATCATTTTCAAAATCCCATTTTATTGATGTAATGGAAGAACCAACAACAACAGGAGAACCGTCTTTATAATCGACAATCTGAGAACCGCATGAATTTTTCCAAGTAAAATATGCCTTAGGAATCTTCCCAACAGTCGTTGTAATTATGCTAGAAGAAGCTTGGCAAGTACTCGCTCCATTATCGACTGTCACAGAAATATTATCTCCATTTACTAAATTATTTATTAAAAATGTATTGGTAGCATTTGGTCCTTGAATTCCATTTGAATTTTTAAGGAATAAATAACGATTTGCAGTTCCACTGGTATTAGCAGTGAAAGTTACTGCATCACCTTCACATATAATATTATCCGCATCACTACTTGTAAGCAATACAGTCGGAGCAGAATTAACATTTACACTAGTCGTACCTGCAAAGTTACACCCACTGCTAGTTATCGTATAGGTGACTAATTGATTTCCAGAACCAGCCAATGACGGAGAAAATGTTGTTCCTGAAATTCCATTACCAGATAACACTCCGCCAGTTGGAGATGTGGTTGTTGTAAATGTCCCGACGGTATTACTACAAACCAATGATGGCAGTCCGTTAACGGTTACAGTTGGGTTCGGGTTAGGGATTACAGTCATCGTAATAATAAGAGAAGTATCGGGACAACTAAACGAACCATTATCTGCAATTACTTTTATTTGGTCGCCATTTGCCAATCCTGTTGAAGCGTATGTATTAAATGATGACAATGC
>JANYCO010000627.1 GCA_025360235.1 Cytophagales bacterium | reverse complement strand
GTATGACACAAGAGCAACTCGCTGAAAAAGTTGGGACGACTAAATCCTATATTTCTAAAATTGAGAATAATATCAAAGAAGCTCGTATTTCGACACTTCAAAAAATAATTGAACTTGGTTTTGGAGGGCGCTTGGAACTTTCTATTAGGATTTAACAGGCACTAGCCATTGGTAAAGGGTAGGCAGGCAACACTTGTTGGAGAAAAAGCTCCAAGGGAGAAATGGCTGGTGGATAATAACATTAACTGATAGAACAAATATGAAACTGATTTCCAAAAAAGGGTTTAATTTTTTTTGCAGTGATAATTTCTTGTTTTTCATTGATCGTAACGAAAAAGAAGAGGATGTTTTTTTTAAAACAGATTTGGATAAATTTTCAGAGATTAGTAAAGAAGAATACACGAAAATTAAGTTCGGAAAAGTTTGGCGAATACTTGAATCAGCATATACTGAATGTATCCAACTTGACAGTGGTGGGTATTTGACTTGTATCTTTCATGACTCAAAAATTATTCGCCATGATAATGAAGGGAACAAAATCAAAGAATATAGCATTGGACAATTTGAAACGGGTTTTGATACGATATATAGCATTGCACTTGAAAAGTTGAAAATCTTTGGATTGCTCAGCCAGTATCTCATTATATAGGACAATTTTCACTTGAAACAGAAAAGGAGTTGTTTAGAATCGGAGGAGACCATGAAAATCCAGATATCCTCAATTACCCAGAACAAATGAGAGTGTTTGGCGACTTTGTTTTTGTATGTGATATGGCTAACAAAAGAATTTGTAAAATAAACATTGATACAAAAGAATTGACTGGGTATAAAAAGTTTGACGAACCAACTTGGGAATACGGACAATTCAAAGGGAAAGAAATTGTGAAATTAACTTCAGGACTTTACGAACTTTGATAGCTAAAACAGAGAATGGATATGCCGCCAATAGCCCCTTTAGGGACTAATATTGGTAGAATATTTGATCCCTACACATCACTAGTCCTTTAGGGGTGATATATTTCGTGCCTAATGGCACTTAATGTTTCTGGGAAATTTATTGCTACCGATCTTATATTCCTAGCGGGATAAAAAATGAAACAAAAAATATCTTATACCCCATGTCTGGTGAAGTGACCCTTCATATTATGCAAATTTTTAAAAACATATAAAATGAAAATAATCTTAATTATTTGTGTAGCTGTATTGATGCTTCAGTTTTCTTGCTCGAATAAAAACAATACTAATACGATAGATTCAGAATCTGAAAAGCAACTGTTAAAAGAGGAGCTTGATGATGAGGCTTTGGAGAAAGAAGTTTATGATACACGAACTAATATGCGCGGTCTCCTGGATTTGACAAGAATTAATAAATTAGGAATGACAGAAGAGTATATTCCCGAAGAGCCTAATGCATTATTTTTTTTTGAAGATTCCAATATGGTACTATATGAATTTGTAAATATGGAAGGTAAAGTAATTTCAGATATGCTAAAGAAGTCTAATGATGTTTCAGCTGAATCCGGTAAGGTTATAAAAATTACAATAGATGGTTTATTAATTGATTACTCGTGTTATTCAAACGATAATAATACAAGTATTAATGCAGTTATAAAACTTGGAGATAATTCCAATGCAGTATTATTAAATATTATTTCGGATAAGAATTCTGACTGTGAAAAAATATTGAAACGTTATGTTTTGCTAAAGAAGTAATAATCTATTTCGACTTTTTTATCCGCTCCGAAAATATCCTATACAATTCCTGTAACTCTGGCTCATTCTTTAGCGAAGCAAGCTGCTGTTCCATTATCTTCTCATCACCTCTTACAGCTGGCCCTGTCTGGGCTGCCAGAGGGCTAATTTCAAATGCTTTTTGAGCCGTCTCTTTTATTAAGGCTTCCAGTAATGAAAAATTCAATTCTTTCTCTTTCAATATTTCTTCCGAAATCGAAAATAAATGATTGGTAAAATTGCAGGCAAATACTGCTGCAAGATGAATCGTTTTTCGTTGGTCCGAATCCATTGGCTGAACATTCTTGCTTAATGAAAGCGCAAGTTTATTTAGTTCTTCGTAGGTACTAGTATCAGAACCTTCAATACCAAAAGGTACTTCCGAAAGATTTATTTCTTTTTCTTTTGTAAACGTCTGTAAAGGATAAAAAACGCCGTGACGCCGATTTTTTTTTAGCACTTCCATCGGCATAGAACCAGAGGTATGGGCAACGATTGCATTTTCAGGAAGTGTGATTTTCGAAACAACTTCTTCAATGGCATTATCACTGACAGCAATAATAAAAAATCGAGAAATGTTTTTGCTGAAATCCGGATTGGATACTACATCCGAGTCTGGTAACTGATTAGCAAGTGCAATAGCGTTAAAAGTACTTCGACTGTAGATAGTATTGATTTTGTGACCTGCTTTTACCAAAGCCTTTCCCAAATGCCAGGCAACATTCCCCGAACCAATCAATGTAATCTCATTCAACATCCTATAATTAAATCAATCCTAAGAATCCTAATCTAGACTTCCTGCCCTTTATCCCTCATCTTTTTAAACTCCTGATAACGCCTCACAATAGCCATAGTCATGCCGATCACCAAAAGAAAGGTGCCCAGCCAAAGTAAATTGATCAAAGGTTTTTCTACTACTTTTAAAATGATATAATCTTTTTGAGAAGTATTTACACCTAGAGTAAATGTCTCCGTTTTTGGATCTATATTTAGTAGAGCAACTCTGATTCCAAGGTCTTCGTTTACATCCGGTACAATTCCAACCATATTTCCCTCAGAGATTTTGATCACATAAACAGGATGAAGGCTGAAATTTTTCCCCTCCTTACCTAAGATTCTTATGTGCGCGCGTACCGCAATATCTTCCGGTGCCAGCTTAATAGCGGGAAGAGAAGTTAAACGTTCCATTTCATCCAGGATCGTAATGTAATCGTTTATAAATATGGTATCGCCTTGTCTTACTTTGTATTCTTCCGTTTCGCTCCATTCACGCTCTTCGTCTTCTACCGGAACCATTGATAAATGTGAGTAAAGATCTCTTCCCGCAAAACGTTTAATATCAGGAGAGGCGATCGAGCCCATTTTTTTATTTTTCTGTAAACGAGGAAAAAGATTGAAAGTGTCCTTTCCGTTTTTTGTATATTCTACTTCGTAATAGGTATTCTCAGGAGAAATTTTAATCGTATCACCTTTTTTATAATATACTTCACCATCGTATACGACATCCTTTCTGGTGACCACTAGTTCCGGGTTCTCCAGTTGGATCAGATAATCTTTATTCAGATAATCAGGATAACCTTTTGCTTCTAATCTTGAGCCTTTGTATTTAAGGGAAAACTCTTTCATACGTTGCGGATCGTTGCGGAAGAGTAAAATGTTTTCAGCGTTTTGTTCGTTGGACAATTGTTTGGAATACAAAAGACCTGAACTGTTGAGGGAAATGGTTTTAGAAAATCCGGAAGAATATAAAATCCCGATCAGCATTAAGGCCACACCAATATGAGCGATAGCGCCACCGGCAAGACGATAATTATTTTTGATTACGCTAAAGAAAATGGAAATATTTGAAAATAGAGAAAATAAAGAAAAGAGTAGTAGGAGGATATAACTAGGTCTTTCAATTTTAATGTCTGTCCAGCCTATCGGTCCTGAGATGAGGATAATGCTGGTGATGAGAAAGGCCAGAATAATTGGAACCGCTATCGAGTTCCAAAGTTTTTTACTGTCAATTTTTTGCCACCAGAAAAATTGTCCTATACCTGATAAAAAGGCAATAAGAATAGCGAAACCAATTTGCCAGAAACTGTAATGCGCTTCCTGGTCCGGTGGTGCAGCAATGTTCCATTTTAATCCAAAACTTCTCCCTATGGCATTGTAAACAGGAAAAGAGGTGGTTGTGATTATTTGGAAAGCGGCTACACATAAGGTAGCTACTCCTATGAAAATCCAAAAATCGCGTGTGTAAATACTTAGGTCCTTGTCCGTCTTAGGAATGTTTTTCCATGTTTTACTTATTAGGAAAATTACTAAAGCGATGAAGGTCATTAGATATATAAATAACTGTCCGGACAAACCTAGGTCAGTAAAGGAGTGAACAGAAGATTCTCCAAGTATGCCGCTTCTTGTAAGGAAGGTAGAGTATAAAATTAAAATATACATGGCAGCCACAAGTATTATCGACATTACTAAAGCCGAACTATTGTTTCGGTAAATAATCATCGTGTGAATACAGGCAATCAAAATAAGCCAAGGAACGAACACTGCGTTTTCTACAGGATCCCAATTCCAGTAGCCGCCAAAATTCAGTGTTTCATAAGCCCAATAGCCACCCATTAAAATTCCTGTGCCGAGTACAACGCTTGCAAATAAGGCCCATGGCAGAGCAGGGCGCACCCATTCTTTGTATTGTTTCTGCCAAAGTCCGGCCATCATATAAGCGAAAGGAACGATCGTGGCTGCAAAACCTAAGAACAATGTAGGAGGGTGGATCACCATCCAGTAATTTTGCAAAAGCGGATTTAAGCCTGTTCCGTCTTTTGGTATAAAATTAGGATTGATGCTGTAGACAGGGAGGTTTCCCATGTAGTCTTTTAATAATATAAAAGGAGAACTTCCGATCTTAATTTCTAATACAGGAATAACTACTCCTATGATCATTGATGCTAAAAAAGTTTGTACCAAACAGAAAACCGCCATCAGTGGAGCTTCCCATGTTTTGTTAACTTTTATTAATATTAATCCTAAAAGTACATGCCAGAAAATCCAAAGGAGAAAACTTCCTTCCTGTCCTTCCCAGAAACAAGAAATCATGTAGTACCATGGGAGACTGTTGGAAGAGTGGCTCCATGCATAATGATATTCGTAATGATGGCCGTAGATTAGGCTGAACAAACTTACAACAACTCCAAACACACTAAAAGCATGAAGGAAATAAGTCCACCGCGCAAAGTTTCTCCAGGAAATAAAATCTTTAGAATTATTTTGGTTGTATAAAGGATTCGCCTGACTGGCTTTGAAATAAGCGATGGTGGCGATCAGCGAACTGATAAAAGAGATTATTACAAACAGATGGCCGAAATCGCCAATCGCTAGATCAAACATATTGGTAAATTAAATTATAGAGAAGCTTTCACTTCTTTTTCTTCGTATTTGGAAGGGCATTTCATTAGTATTTCATCGGCCACAAAAACATTACCTTTTACATTGCCTACGATTACTACTTGTTCCGATTTGTCAAAATCCTGTGGCTTGGCATTTTGATAAATGACCGGATGTTCTTCCTTATTATTGTCCACTAAAATAAATTCAAAACGATTCGGATTTATTATGGGGTTGTAAAACATTCCTACGATTGTGCCATCAGGAGCTTTCTTTAATTTTCCTACCACGTGTACTTTGTCGTCGTCACCATCTTTCGACATTTGATAGGCTTCTTTGAAAGAAACATATTGGCTTGCATCGCCTGTTGTAGAGATGATAACTCCAATAGCTACAGCAATAATTACAAGCAAGATAATGTGTGATGTTTTCATTTTTGTTTTAATTGGTTTTCAATTTTGCTTACTTTTTTATCTAACATAAATAAGTAGACAAAAATTCCCGTTAGAATTATTAAAACAACTGCTACTACAACATAGATTTTGCCTTCTTTACGGAAATTGTCTGCCATCTCTACATTCTCTGGTTTTTGGGCTCGAGAGAGTAATGGTGCCAAGGCCAAAAGGATTGCTGCGAGGTATTTGTATATTTTCATAACTAAAATTTATGCTTCTAAACCAGTTTCTATTTTTCTTAATCGGACCCTTAATGAAGCGATCCAGATTCCTAATAATATAAAACCAATGTTGGCTGAATAAAAGACAATATTCATTTCTCTGTCACGGTCGTACATGTTGAAGCCCGGATTGCCGCCATTGCCTGGATGCAGTGAGTCTACAAGTCTAGGCATGATATAGATCAGCGCAACAAAAGTCGGGAAAGCGAAAATGTTAAAGATTGCACTCACCCTTGCTTTTTTTTGATCATCCTGAAAAGAACCTCTCAATACAAAATACGCTGAATACATTAGCATTGCGGCTGCAGCAGCATTTAATTTAGGATCTTTGGTCCAGAAGGCGCCCCATGTAAAATTTGCCCAAACCATTCCGGTAAGTAATCCTAATATGCCAAACACCATGCCCATATTGGCAGTTTCTACCGCTACAAGATCATGGTCGTTTTTATTGCTTGATAAATAAGCAATGGAATAGCTAAAGGAAAGGATAAGAAGTAATGTCATTCCAAACCACATCGGAACATGAAAGTATAAATTGCGAATGGTTTCACGCAATTGTTCGATGCGGGGTACATGTGAAAGAAATCCAGCTGTAAACGAATACATTAAAAGAGCAATACAGAGAATTTTCCACCAATAATTTTTCATAAACGACTTTTTGTC
>JANYCO010000626.1 GCA_025360235.1 Cytophagales bacterium | reverse complement strand
ATCATAAATTTAGGCAAAAGCAATTCAAAATATTTTTGATCTTCGTTTTCAAATAATTCTTCACCATCATTTGTGAAAGCTTTCATAAATTCATCGGAGGCCTCTTTAAGTCGGCCTAATTCATAGTAGCATTGTCCCAATCGTAAATGTAAAAAGGCATTGCCAACAGCAGAAGGAAAGTAAAGAGCAGTGGATAAATTATCTGCACCTACCTGATAATCCTTATTAAGAAAATTGGTATCGCCTATGGCCATCAGGATCCACGTGCCAGCCAGCCACTCTTCCTTTGGTTCGGGTAAAAGATCGTAAGCCGCCCAGTAGTTTTTCAGCGCATAAACAAGATTACCTTTCTGTGCAAACTCGTCACCTATTTCGCAAAGTTTTTCTATTTCAGCGTGTAATTGATTTTTTAGTTGTTTCATCGGAGTAATTATTTATGGTTAGTTAAATAGTACAGCAGTAATTAGGAAAACAGAAAATGGAACAATCAATTTTTGCTACTACTAAATTACAAAAAAACAAACGTAAATTGGAATACAGTGTTGTGATCAGACTTTACAGACGAGCTTCAAAATAGTACTTGTCTTATTAAAAATGTTATTATAACTCTTGTTTAAAAATAGAATCCAGTAAAATCTTATACAAAAGGAATAATTATTAAATCATTATTTTATCGTTAAGAAATTAGTTTCAGGCCAACTCTTAACGGGTGTCTTACCCTACAATTTATCTACGCAACATAAGAGCAAAAAGGTGCATGCGTTGTTAACGGTCGCAGACCTTAACAATCGTGTTTGAGGAGACAAACGATTAACAAGGTCTGGTCTATCGATCATTGTTAACGTTTTAGCTGGTTGCTTTTATTTTAAACTTTGACTTCTTAAAAATTCCCTGAGCATCTTTGTCTTTCATCAAATCCTGAAGCGTCACGTTTGGATTTTCTTTCATGTACTTTCGTACGATCTGCCAGCCCAACCAACGGCCAACCCTACCAGGGCATTTGTCTCCGATAACTACTACTTTTGGTGTTTCGCCCACATAGCGTTGTTTGGTTTTGTGATTGGTATCGAACAAAAGTTTTTTCTCAATAAAATGTCCCCAGATCACATCTACGTTTTGGTCCACATCAATCATTTCCTGTGTCGTGTATTGAATGTTTAAACTGTCCGGAAGTTCAGGCATGATGCGTTCAAGGAAATAATGTGCTTTACCATAATGAATCATTTCAGCAATTAATGTTTCATCTTTTGGGTCAAACTCATCGTATTTGGAGGAGATAGCCAGGCCCATCATAGGCACCATGTAAGGCTTGTCGTAGCGAGCAAGCATATAGTCAAAAAACTGCGGGCGATAGCGGCCTTTTTTGCCAAGGAAATAATCAATGCCAATAACAATTAAACTGTCAGAAAAAGCAAAATCCTGATCAAAACGGAAGCCTGTAACTATGGTATTAATTTTCGGAACATAATAATCCGGATAATAATATTTGACATAGCTGAACATATCGCTCATCTGTGCTTTCAAATCAGAAAAATCGCCATAGAATTTTTCGTTGTCGTTATAAAATTCTTTCAGTGCAGGGTTCGTATACATTTCATACAACTGATTCACGAAAGGAGCTTCGTTAGCAGCATTAGGAATTGCAAAATATTCTTTCACCAATTTTGGATGTCTGTTCAGAAAAGCAGACACATCAGCTTTGGATTTAAAGTTGAACATCTCACGCTCTAGTCTTTCTATCGTTACCTCTACCTTTGCTTTTTCAAATTCATCGGTTTTAATTTCTACCTTTTCTTTTTCAGGTAGGTTGGAGGTTTTCTCGTTACAACCAGTAGTTACAAGTGCTAAAACAAGGGACAAAAGGAATAAACTCTTTTTCATGCAATAAGGAGGTCTTTCAGGAACGCAATTTATAAATAATATACGGCTATTTTCAAGGCAATTTCAGTAAAATAGCACATCTTTGTATAGAATTATAATTTAACAACGGATAAATAATGAGTTTATTAGTAGTAGGTTCTGTAGCGTTTGACGCGATAGAAACCCCTTTCGGGAAAACCGATAAAATAATAGGTGGAGCAGCCACATACATAAGTCTGTCTTCTTCTTATTTCACAAAAAAAGTAAACCTTGTAGCAGTAGTGGGAGAAGATTTCCCTGCATCAGATATCCAACTTTTGGAATCACATGGTGTAAACACGGAAGGTCTTCAGATAAAAAAAGGAGAAAAATCTTTCTTCTGGTCTGGCAGATACCACAACGATATGAATACCCGTGATACATTAGTTACAGAGCTCAATGTATTAGGCACCTTTGATCCAATTGTACCAGAGGCGTATCAGAACTGCGATTATTTAATGCTTGGAAATTTGTCTCCAAAAGTTCAAAGCACTGTTATTGGTCGTTTGAAAAAAAGACCAAAATTAGTGGTGATGGACACCATGAATTTCTGGATGGATATTGCAATGGCAGATTTGAATGAAACGTTAACTATGGTTGATGTGCTTTCCATTAATGATGAAGAAGCGCGTCAACTTTCCAAAGAATATTCACTCGTAAAAGCAGCAAAAAAGATCATGGAAATGGGTCCTAAATACCTGATTATTAAGAAGGGGGAACACGGAGCCTTATTGTTTCATAAAAATCAGGTTTTCTTTGCTCCGGCACTTCCTTTAGAAGAGGTATTTGACCCTACTGGTGCCGGCGATACTTTTGCCGGAGGTTTCATTGGTTATTTGGCAAGTACCAATGACATTTCTTTCGATAATATGAAAAGAGCCATTATTTATGGTTCTGCTATGGCCTCCTTTTGTGTAGAAAAATTTGGTACAGAGAGGATTGTAAACTTGTCTGAAAAGGAGTTAAGAGCAAGAGTAAAACAGTTTGTAGATCTGGTACAATTTGAGGTTACGATATAAATGTTAATAATAAATAGCTGATAACCAATAAAGTAAAAAGCAAATACAAAGGGTAAAAGATTATATAAAATTGTATTTTAGAATATTACAAAATTAATGTATTTTTGATGTGCTTTTGGCGGACTATTTGTAATGGTAGCTTACAAATGCCATTAAATTAATAAAGTGAACAAAATTAAATCTTTGCAAAACCGAATGAGAAATTTGAACATTAAGCTCTGCTTGTTTGTATTGGCGGTGCTGTTCTCCTATTCTTCCAATGCAGCTATTTTTGTGATTTCCGGAATCTATCAGGGCAAGAATGTATTTATTCAAAACCCTTCAATAAATGACGATGGCGTTACCTTTTGTACCAATGATGTGTATGTAAACGATGTTAAGGTAATGTCTAACATCACCACTGGCGCTTATGAAATAGATTTATCGGCTATCCGCATTACCTCACAGCTAACCATTAAGATCACACACAAAGACGGTTGTAAACCAAGAGTATTAAATCCTCAAGTAATCAGACCTTCGAGTATGTTTCATTACAATTCTTTTCAGGTAGATAAAGATCATTTTATCTGGTCTACCAGAGGAGAAAAACCAAGAGGAAAATATGTTCTTGAATATTATTCAGTTGATAAATGGATTATTATAAAAGAATTACCTTGTAAAGGTTCTGTTATCCTGAACAACTATGATACAGACGGAGTAATGCCAGGCCAGCAGAAATACCGACTTAAGTTAGTTGAGGCAGAAGGCAGGGTGCATTATTCTCAGATTGTTGAGTTTACGAAGTAAGTTCATCAGAAAAATCTAGTTTAACAAGCAGCAACTCTCCTTAGCTAGGCTTTCATCTTCAGCAAAATTATTTAATTGCTTTCGGCCGTTATACTTTAACCAGGTTCAGGCTATTGTAAAACTCTACTTTTGAAATGGTCTTTCCGCTTCCGGCAATAGCAGTTGCATTGATAGTTATGTTACTTCCAGGTGAAAAAACCGTTCCATCTATAGGGTTTGTAATGCTTACAAAAGAAAGTGTACTGTTGTATAATGGAGAACCCCATACACCTCTTCCAAAATAACCTACCCCGAAGTTCACCATTTACAGTGCCGTCATTAAATAGCATGAACTCATTAATATTAGCAATGGTAGCAAGGCCGGTTGAAAAATTATTCCAACTGCCAAGCGTCGTGTTTCTGTAATATACACCAGTGGCCATTCTCACATAAACAGATTCATCAGTAGTATATGTATCATGATACAAATCTAAAGGACTGCCGAGTCCACGCAAATGACAGCGAAAGCGCCAGAAAGCTGCGTTCACTCCATTTCTTATAATTTTCCGGGAACGTCTTTTTGAGGAGTATCACGAATGATATCGTAAATCAATACACCCATACAAACAAGGATTCCAAATACGACGATGCAAACTATTGGCAAATAATCATTAAGAAGTAGTTGTATCATATAATTAATAGTTTTGTTTCTTTATTTGATACAGTATAAAAGAAAGTACTGTAATACCTCGATTTCTTCAGATAAATTTTTCTAAAAAGGCCTAATAAAACAGGTGGATTCTGATACTATATTACGCTACAAAATGTTCTGAAACCTGCATGGAATAAAAATTTAGAGCCTTTATGTTATAGTTGATTCGCATAATTGCCACTTAGTTGAATGTAGCGTTTCATAGTAAATAGTGCTCTGCGTACACAAACAACGACTAACAAACATAAAAGAGAGAAGGGAAATGCCCCTCCTCTCTTTTATACTTTGACAATTATCGCTTATTAATTTTATAAAGGTCGTTTACAAAAGTGAAAAAGTATTTTATTCCGTTTTCGGTTCCATTTGGAATAGAAAGTATTAATTCAGAATTGATTTCATTGCCTGTAGGTTTGGTTTGGATCATGTTAATCTGACCAACATTTTTGCGACAATAGTTAAGCATTTTTGTAGAGCTGGATACATAATCGTCTTCTTTTCCTTCTTTTGATTCTTCCGGAATCAGAGAGAGAATTTTTTTAATATCTACAAAAATATTGAGTGAATTCTTACTCATTGATTTCATATTTTCAGCCGAAATTGGATTTTTAACCTTTCCTTTCAGAATGATATCTACTAGTTCTTTGCTGTTGCAAACAAAGACAATCCCATCTTTCTGAATGATGGAGATTGCAAAAGGCATACTACGTATCTTTGCTGATTCATAATGGTTCTCCCCTACTTTTACAAGACCCCCTTTTTTGTAAGCAATGCTCAATATTTTGTCAATAGACAGAGCGTCTTCTGTAGAAAACATTACTAAGAATTCAGGAAGCGTTTCTTTTCTTGTAGAAACGATTTCTTTATAGTTGTATAGAGAATCGTATTCATAAGTAGTATAAGGTACTTCTTTTTCTTTCAAAT
>JANYCO010000599.1 GCA_025360235.1 Cytophagales bacterium | reverse complement strand
GATACGGGTTTCAATAAAATAAAAAATTTCATTGAATTTGACGAACGTTACACCGCACCTCTTCATGGCTTTAAGGATGCTATGGAGTATTACCAAAAATGTAGTTCGATCTTCTACCTTTCTGAAATAAAACTTCCAACACTTCTCGTTACCGCTCTTAATGATCCGTTTCTGGCGAAGGAATGTTTTCCTTTCGATCAGGCTAAAAATAACCCTCATTTTTTCCTTGAAACGCCAAAACGTGGTGGACATTGTGGCTTCTATGAAAAGAACCAAAATGGAAACTACTGGTCTGATAACCGTGCGCTTGATTTTTTTAGTAAAATTCTTTAATCCTGATTATCTTTAATTCGCAGAAAAAATTAACGAAAATTGAGCACCGGAAAAATATTTCGTAAAAAAGATCCAAACGATGTTTTGGCAGAGAAAGATTCGTTAACAAAGAATCTTTCCTTTGTTGACCTTACATCTATGGGTATTGCTGCCGTGATTGGCGCTGGAATATTTGGTACCATTGGCGCTGCAAGTTTTGATGGCGGTCCTGCAGTATCATTATTGTTTGTGTTTACTGCGGTAGCCTGTTTATGTTCTGCTTTATGTTACGCCCACTTTGCCTCTTCTGTAAGAGGCTCTGGTAGCGCATATACATATGCATACGTTACATTTGGAGAGATCATTGCCTGGATTATTGGCTGGGATTTGTTGATGGAGTATGCTATTGGAAATATTGCCGTGGCCATTTCATGGTCAAATTATTTTACTACGCTTTTCAGAAATCTGAATCTCCCCATTCCGGAATATTTTTCTGTTGACTATTTATCCGCTCAAAAATTTTATACTACCTTTATTACTGCTAAAGGTAAAGAAGTTTCCTACACCGTTCAGGAAGGTTACAACGCCTGGGTAAATGCACCAACTATTGGAGGTTTTCGCATTATTGTAGATGCCCCAGCCCTGCTGATCAATGTACTTATTACCTGGCTTGTCTATGTTGGTATTAAAGAATCTAAAAATACCGGAAACATTTTAGTATTTATAAAATTAGTGGCAGTGCTGCTAGTGATTAGTGTTGGTGCTTTTTATATCAATTCCGACAACTGGATTCCTTTTGCACCTAATGGACTCTCAGGAATTTTCAAAGGTACAGCTGGTGTTTTCTTTGCCTATATAGGATTCGATGCTATCTCAACTACGGCAGAGGAATGTAAAAATCCACAAAGAGATTTACCACGGGCCATGATCTGGTCATTGCTGATTTGTACGGTGCTATATGTATTGGTTGCATTAGTATTGACAGGAATGGTTAGTTACAAAGAATTAAATGTAGGAGATCCTTTAGCCTATGTATTTGAAAAATATAATTTAACCTTTCTAACGGAAGTCATAGCCATAAGTGCTGTTGTGGCCATGACCAGTGTGATGCTCGTTTTCCAGCTCGGACAACCGAGAATTCTTTTAAGTATGAGTCGGGATGGACTGTTGCCAAAGATCTTTGGGAGAATTCATCCCAAATTTCGCACCCCTTCTTTTGCTACTATTGTTACGGGGCTTATGGTGGCCATCCCAATTTTATTTCTCAACCACACTACCGTTACCGATCTTTGTTCGATTGGTACCTTATTTGCATTCTCAATTGTTTGTGGAGGAGTATTGATTGATAAGAATACATCGGGTACTTTTAAAATACCATATTATAATTCTAAATATGTAACGTCAATAAGTTTTATATCCATACTTATCTTATTGTATTGTTTTAATCAGGCTCTGTTTATTGATTTCTTTTCAAGTTTCAATTTTGAAAAAATAACCCTATGGATATTTATATTTTATGCGATAGTAATCTCTGTATATTGTTTTAAAAGAAGTCTATCTCTCATTCCTGTAGCTGGACTCTCTTGCAATCTCTACCTCATCACCGAACTTGGTCTGGAAAACTGGATGCGCTTTGGAATATGGTTGGTATTGGGGTTGGTCATTTATTTTTTGTATGGGTATAGAAGAAAGTTTTGAATTTTAAATTATAAGTTTAAGAATCTTTATATAAAACTTTATTTATCAGCTTTTGTTTCCAAACTATCTATGAGATCATTACTACTTTTCTTTTTTATATATTATTTCAAAT
>JANYCO010000587.1 GCA_025360235.1 Cytophagales bacterium | reverse complement strand
CTCTTTTTGCTTTTTTTGTGAAGACATAAAATTGATAATTTTTTGATTTATCAACTATTGGAAAGGAGATAACAAATGGATAAGACAAAGCAGTGACAGAGAAAATCTTCATTAACCATTAACAATTAACAATTAACCATTATCTTAGTGCTTTCATTAAATTATGCAATTCAATCGTAAATCGTATTCGGACGAAACCCTTCTTCATTTATACAAAGAACTCCTGAAGCCCAGGCTTATTGAAGAGCGCATGCTCATTCTTCTTCGTCAGGGAGGAATTACTAAATGGTTTTCAGGCATAGGCCAGGAAGCTATCTCGGTTGGCACAGTCTGTGCGCTCGATAAAGAAGAATATATTCTTCCATTACACCGCAATCTTGGAATCTTTACCGGAAGGGGAATTTCCTCTCATCGCTTGTTCTGCCAGTTTCAAGGCAAACTTTCAGGATTTACCAAAGGCCGCGACCGGTCTTTCCATTTCGGAAGCAACGAACATCATATCGTAGGCATGATCTCCCACCTCGGACCACAATTGGCCGTAGCAGATGGAATAGCGCTTGCAGATGTGCTGGATAAAAAAGAGCGTGTCACCGTAGTCTTCAGTGGCGACGGTGGTGCCAGCGAAGGCGATTTCCACGAAGCACTGAACGTAGCAGCGGTATGGAATCTTCCTGTGATTTTTATTATAGAAAATAACGGCTACGGACTTTCTACTCCAAGCAAAGAACAGTTTAAAATAAAAAGTTTTACGGAGAAAGGTCCTGCCTACGGCATTGACACTATTCAAGTAGATGGTAATAATATTATCGAAGTATACGATGCTATAAAAACTGCTACAGAAAAAATTAGAAAAGACCCTAAACCTCTTTTGGTAGAAGCCATGACATTCCGTATGCGTGGACACGAAGAAGCTTCGGGAACGAAATATATTCCTAAAGAACTTTTTGAAGAATGGGCAAAAAAAGATCCCGTAGAAAATTATGAAAAATTTCTTTTCGACGAAGGATTGCTTACGCACAAACAAATTCAGGATTTCAGAACCGAAATAAAAGAAGAGATCGAAGAGGGCTTACGTTATTCTGAAGAAGAATCCATGCCACAAGCCAATACAGAAACAGAGCTTCAGGACATGTACCAACCGTTCGTTCAAAAAATTATCAATCCTGGCACAAGGATGAAAAGCAACCGAAGATACGTGGATGCAATCTCCGATGCACTTCGCCAGAGTATGGACCGGTACCGCGAACTTATTCTGATGGGACAAGACATTGCAGAGTATGGTGGAGTATTTAAAATCACGGAAGGCTTCGTTCAGAAATACGGCAAAGAAAGAGTACGCAATACTCCTCTTTGTGAATCGGCTATACTGGGCGCAGGACTTGGCCTTTCTATCCGGAATTATAAATCGGTAATAGAAATGCAATTTGCAGATTTTGTAAGTTGTGGATTTAATCAAATTATAAATAATCTTGCTAAATCCCATTACCGCTGGGGACAAAATGCAGACGTGGTAGTTCGTCTACCTACAGGCGCTGGTACTGGAGCAGGGCCATTTCATTCACAATCTACTGAGGCCTGGTTTTTCCATACTCCTGGATTAAAAATAGTATACCCGTCAAGTCCTTTTGATGCAAAGGGCTTGTTGGCTGCTGCAATCGAAGACCCTAACCCTGTTTTATATTTCGAACATAAATCACTTTACCGTTCACTTACCGAAGAAATTCCGGATGATTATTATACCCTACCCATTGGTAAAGCCAATTTGGTAACCGAAGGAGAGGAATTGACAATTGTTACCTATGGAATGGGTGTTCATTGGGCAAAGGAATTGTGCCGTGAAATGGCAGTAGAGGCTGATATCATTGATCTCCGGACATTATTACCCTGGGATAAAGAGGCGGTAGAAACCTCAGTAAGAAAAACGGGCAAAGTCTTAGTAGTCAATGAGGATACGCTTACAGGTAGCATAAGTGCTGAAATTGCTGCCTGGATTGGAGAAAATTGCTTTTCTGCATTGGATGCACCGGTTATGAGGGAGGGGAGTTTGGATACAGCCGTTCCATTCTCAAAAAATCTGGAAGAAAATTTTCTTCCTAGAGAGCGTATGAAAAGGAAGATTAAAGCGTTGATTGAATATTAGTTAAATATAAATTATGAGCTATGAATTTTTAGTTCATAATTTTATTTAATATGGAATTTTAGCAAATTAATCATCTAATTAAAGTCAAATAAGCACAATAGGAATTCTTTGATTTTAAATAGGAATTTTATTATATTTGTATAGGTTAAACAGGTTAAGTCTATGAAGAAAATAGTTTGTCTTGGAATTGTGTTTGCTTTTTTGCTCTCTGCTCTTCCTTCCTGTAAGAAAAAAACATATCCTTGTCCTGGTCTTGGCCAAGTAAGCGAAGCTGACTTAAGTCAATTTGACGAAAAAGGCCAGTTGAAAAATGGTAAAGGAAAAAAGAAAAAAGGTCCTACCAAAAGGATTAATCACGAGACGGGTTATGTAAATAAGAAAAACCCTAAACAAATCAGGGATCCCAGAAAAACTAAGTTATAAATCTAAGCGAACAGACAGGTGAAGGGAAAAGATAAGAATTTTGTGTTGTCGAAAAACCTATTAGCGATTGGGGCTTTATTTTTATGTTTACTCCTTTCCGCTTTAAGTAATAATCTTTTTGCTCAGAAAAAAATAAATCCTGATGGCACTACTATGGATTTGCCAAAGGATAAATCAAAAGCTACTTCAAAAAAAATGTCGAAGAGACAAAAGGGATCGAGCAGCTCCTCCAAATCTCAAATGAAAAGTCCTAAAACGGACGCGGCTATACCGAAGGTAGTTCCTCCAAGATCTCAGGGTCCCAGAAACGAAGGGGCAATGCAAAAAATTAACAAAAATATCGACAAAAATAAATCCCAACAACTTACTAAACATGCGGGAGATCAAATAAAAGCGGAACCTAAACGTACTAATATTAATTACGATGGAGGCCAGACAGCAAAGGGTAATTCTTCAAAAAAACAATCCAAAAATATAGCTAAAGGATCTACCGGCGACCAGAAAATTCCGCAATCAAGAAGTCAGGCTCCTAAAAACGACAACACTGGCGTAGTAGACAAGAACAGATCAAAGCGCAAATCACAGGAAATGGCTGGTAAAGAAACCGGAGATCAGAAAATTCCGCAATCAAGAAGTCAAGCTCCGAAGAACGACAATACTGGTGTTGTAGACAAGAATAGATCGAAACGTAAATCACAGGAAATGGCAAACAAAGAGACGGGGGATCAGAAAATTCCTCAGTCAAGAATGCAGGCTCCGAAGAACGATAACTATTCGGTAGTAGACCGAAACAAGTCAAAACGTAAGTCACAGGAAATGGCTAGTCAGGAAACCGGGGATCAGAAAATTCCTCAGTCAAGAATGAAAGCTCCTAAACACGACAACTATTCTGTTGTAGATCGCAATAAGGAGCGCAACAAGTCTCAGGAAATGGCACAAAATGCTACCGGAGATCAGAAAATTCCTCAGTCAAGAATGCAGGCTCCTAAAAACGACAACTATGTAGTAGTTAATCGTAACAGGGAAAGAGACAAGTCGCGTGAGATGGCTAAGAACGCTACCGGAGACCAAAAAATGTTTGAGTCTCAAATGAAGCCTCCTAAAAATCCTCAGGTTTATGTGGTGGACAAAGGAGACAAACGAAGAACGCTTTCCAAAGAAATGGCCAATTATACCGGCGATATGAAACCATTTGAATCCCGTATGCAGGGACCAAAAAATTCAGGGACAGATGTATTGGTAAGAGAAGTAGACCGGAAGAAAGAAAAACAAATGGCCAACTACCAAGGCGATATTCCTACAAACTACCTGGCCAAGAGAGCCAAAATGCGTCGTGAGAAAGAACATGAAATTGCAGGCTATAAAGGCGACATGCTGGTTCGTACAATCAACAAAAAAGCAAAATCTTTACGTAAGAAAGACAAGAAAATTGCCAACTACCAAGGCGATATTATTATTCGCAGAAAACAAAAAGGTATGCACCCAAGTGCTGTATGGAAAGGTGGAAGAATGAAAAATTCTTACAAAGCAAAAGAGAAATACAGAAAACGTATACTGAAGAAATATGGCAAAAATGATGGGCTAGAAATTCCGAATTATCAAAAACAGAAAACCAAGAAACCACAGGTAGATAAGAAAGAGAGCGAGATCTGGTACTAATATAAAAATGGAATTAAAAGTATATAAAGACGGCAAAGAAGTTGCTAAAGCCTTTGCAGAATATTTGTCAGATCTGATAAAAACCAAAAAAGGAAAAGTCTGTATCGCGCTTTCCGGAGGAAGTACTCCAAAAATATTATTCGCCCTGCTGGCAGAAGACGTTTACAAAAATAAAATTGACTGGAGCAACGTGCACCTTTTTTGGGGCGACGAGCGCTGTGTACCACCAACGCACGCTGACAGCAACTATAAAATGACCTACGAGCAATTGCTCTCCAAGATCAATATCCCTGCTGAAAACATTCATCGCGTTTTGGGAGAAAATGATCCTGAAACAGAAGCGATACGATATTCACAAGAAATTTCCTCTATCGTTCCAAAAGAAAATGACCTTCCTTGTTTTGATTTAATAATGCTAGGCATGGGAGACGATGGGCACACGCTGTCTATTTTCCCACATCAGATGCAGCTGTTAGAGTCTGACAAGATTTGTGAGATTGCCACTCATCCACAATCAGGGCAAAAACGTGTAACCCTTACTGGTACTATTGCCAACAACGCGAAGGCCCTTGCCTTCCTAGTAACAGGAAAAAACAAAGCCGAAAAAATTCTTGAGATAACCAAACAGCAAAAAGACTGGAACAAATATCCTGCATCTTATATAAACCCATCCAATGGAGAATTGTATTGGTATATGGATGAAGACGCGGCTGAACTGGTTTAGGTTCTTGCTACTATAACAAAATGTAATTTAGTTATACCCTCATTCAATATATGAACAAAAAAATTTACTTATTATTCAAACAATTTTTGTGGATGCTAAGTATTTTAATTATTTTTTCATTGCAGAGTAATGG
>JANYCO010000572.1 GCA_025360235.1 Cytophagales bacterium | reverse complement strand
CAAATGCTGCATCCATTTTATCTTTCGCTTGCCCTATTGGATCATTAGAAACAGCCCATGGAAATAATTTTGTACCCGGACCAAATGGATCAGCTCCTGTACCGCAGAGGGTATGCCAATAGGCTACTGCAAAACGAAAATGTTCTTTCATCGTTTTACCAGCTACAATTTTATTTTCATCATAGTATTTAAAGGCTAATGGATTTTTTGAACCCTTGCCTTCAAACTTGATCTTTCCAATTCCAGGAAAATATTCCTTATCTCCCAGCACAATTTTCGATGTCGCCATTTTTTCTGCTACTTGTGTCATGTCCTTGTTTGTTTATACGGTCCGCAATTATTTTATTTCAACTTTTTCTTTTAATACTTTCAACCAATTCTGATAAGCATTGGTATACTCATCTTTTTTTGTAAGATCAGGTTCTATTGTTTTCACAGCTTTCAATCCTGAAAAGGCTTCTTTCATACTTTTATAAATACCTGCACCCACTCCTGCTCCTCTTGCTGCCCCTTGCGCACCATCGGTGTTGTATAGTTCTACTACCGCTCCGGTTATGGAAGCAAAAGCTTTACTGAAAACAGGACTTAAAAACATATTCGCTTCTCCTGCTCTTATTTTATCTGGTTTTACTCCTGTTTCTTTCATTACTTCTAAACCATAATGAAGAGCGAATACTATTCCTTCCTGCGCAGCTCTTATAAGATGAGCGAGAGAATGATTGTTAAAACTCAACCCATTGATATGAGCTCCAATGTTTTTATTTTCAAGTACTCTTTCTGCGCCGTTTCCAAAAGGTAAAACAACTAGTCCATCACTTCCTATAGGCGCTTTAGAAGCCAAGTCATTCATGCCAGGATAGCTAAGTGTTTTATCCCCTTCCAATAATTTATTTTTAATCCAACTGTTTAGAATACCTGTACCATTAATACAAAGCAAAACGCCTAAACGATTTTGTTCTTTTGTATGATTGACATGCGCAAAACTATTTACACGTGACAGTGGATCGAAACTTACTTTATCTGTTACACCATAAACAACACCTGAAGTTCCGGCTGTGGCAGCTACCTCACCTGGATTAAGGACATTTAATGATAAAGCATTGTTTGGCTGATCCCCTCCCCTATAAGCAACCATTGTCTTTTCACTCAACCCTAATTCCTGTGCTGCCTCTTTCGTTAAGTTTCCCTGATTGGAAAATACGGGAACTAAGTCAGGAATAAACTCCTTAGAAATTCCATAATAATTAAGTAAAATTTCTGCTGGTATATTATCCTTAAAATCCCATAGGATACCTTCAGACAGACCTGTATTAGTAGTATGAATAGCACCGGTCAACTTCATAGCAATGTAATCACCGGGCAACATCATCTTATAGATCTTAGAATAGATTTCAGGTTCATTTTCTTTTACCCATTTTAATTTTGAAGCGGTAAAATTTCCCGGAGAATTTAAAAAATGTTCAAGACATTTCTCTTTGCCTATTTCCTCAATAGCTTTGTTGCCGATCTCTACCGCACGGCTGTCACACCATATAATAGAGGGTCTTAATACTGCTTTATTTTTATCGACCAAAACCAGACCATGCATCTGATAAGAAATCCCAATGGCTTTAATGTCGTCTGCTTTTATTTTTGTTAAGGAAAGTAATTCCTTCGTAGCTATTTTTAAATTATCCCACCAGACTTCCGGTTTCTGTTCGGCCCATCCTGATTGGATTGATATCATTTCCATCTCTTTTTTGGGAGCAAAAGCACTACCTATAGAATTGCCTGAAGCTACTTCCAAAAGGGAGGCTTTAACCGATGAACTTCCTATATCAAATCCTAATAAATACATCCTTAAACTTTACCTTTAACTATATTGTAATAATAACATTATCAAAGCTGAATTGCAAATTGTGATGTCTGTCCCAATAATGATTCTGCATTCCTTTTTGTTTACTTTTACTGAAAGTCTAAATCAATAATTTAATAAGTGTAAAAATAACACTTATTATTTAATAAACAAACTTTAATATCATTTTTATTAAATTATTTGGTCTTTCAAAATGTACCAAAAACAAAAGAGCCATTGATTTTAATATCAATGGCTCTTTATAATAATGCTATTTTAAATTCTAAAACACATCCAGAATTCTATATTTTCTATCCAGAAACATAAACAAGTCTCCTTTTTTCTTTTCAGAAAGGATCTGATACAAAGGTGTTAAAGTAGACACTGTAACAAAATTCTTATCTTCAATTTTAACTTCTCCTAATCCTGCCGATATAAAGTAATTTTGAAAATCAGTGACTACCACTGCACCAAACTTAACTAATTCAAGCGGTTTGATCATGATTCTATTAAGCAAGCCTAATGTGTTAATACCTTCTTGTACCTGACGGGCATATACATCACGTGTAGCTTGCATTGTTTCACGAAAAGAATCAGACATATCCTCGTTAGAGTTCTTTTCTTCATTGGCACTCTGCTGAGCATCGTCCATCGCTTTCTTAGCAGTATTTATAATATGAGTTTGAATATCCAGGCATTTAACAAGTAATTGTTTTTTAATGGACATTCTATCTTTAACTTCAATTTGAATAGGTTTGGCTAATTTAGGAACTACGATTTCGGGTCTTTTATTATTGACAACAGGTTTCGCTAAATTCTTCTGAACAATAGGTCTTGTTTTAATCTCCGCTTTTGGGGCTGGAGTAGGTTTTACCTTTTTACCTTTTCCTTTAACTTTTACTTCTTCTGCTTTTACTACTTCTACTACTTTTACTGGTTTTACCGGGGCTACTACTTTTACTGGTTTTACCGGGGCTACTTTAGTTTTAGAAGTCGGAGGTATTTTACTTTTTACAGCAACTTTAGAAGGTTTTATCTTTGACACTTTAGCTGTTGCTTTAACCGCTACTTTTTTAACAGCTTTCTTAACTTTTGGAGCAGTTTTCGTTACTGTTTTTTTGGCAGGAGCAGTCTTTTTAGTGGCGGTTCCCTTTTTAGAAACCTTTTTAGAAGGTGAAGAAGATTTAGGACTGGCTTTTTTGGCCGTTTCTTTCTTCTTTGGTTTTATTTTTGCCATAAAATACTGAAAAATACTATGTTACGTTTATAAGCCTCCCTTCCCTTTCGGAGACCATATTAAATGGTTCATTTTCAACAAGAAAATGACCGTCCAAATCTATATAATTTATACCATTACTCAAATTAATTGCGGAAAAAATTCCTAAAGATGTTTCCACCATACAACCAATCATTGTTTTAAGTCCTTGTTTTTTAGAATCTTGTAATATTTTAATGCCGTTTAAATACCCGCCTGCCTTCATTAATTTCATATTTATTCCATGAAACTGATGCGCTATTTCCTCCGGATCAAAATTATTGGTTACCGATTCATCCGCAATTAACTCATAAGGACAATGTTTCTTCAAATACTTATATTCCTCTTTCAAGATCGATGGAAGTGGCTGTTCAAAAAACTCTATATTAATTTTTTTGAAATTTTCCATAAAAACTAACAGACTATCAACATCTTGCCATGCCTCATTAGCATCAATCCTTAAAGGCTGTTGTGTAAATTTTGATACTTCTTCTATCAAATCTCGCCCAGACTCTTGATCTATTTTTATTTTTAAATATTTAAATCTTAATAGGTTATATTTACTTATGAAATCTTTTACTTCAACTGGTTTCATGATTGGAAGCGTATAAGAAGTATAAATTTCAAAAGGAGCCTCTAATCCTAATTGTGTATAGACTGGAATATTATTTTTTTTAGAAAGGAAATGTATGTAGGCTGATTCTACCCCAAACCTCAAAGAGCTGGGTAATGATTCATTATCAATTACTTTTGTGAGGTCATGAATTGTTTCTACTGATTCTAAAAGAGAAGGCAAAAAATGAAACTTTTCCAGTATAATTTCAGGGGTTTCACCATATCGAATATTTGGGGCTACCTCTCCATAAGCGGCATCAATCCCATCTGTAACTTTTATTATAAAGTTCCTCTTAAAGGAAGATTCATTCCTTGAAATTTTCCAATTATATGTAAGGGTAAGTTTTAATTCTTCAATGCTCCAGGTTAACATCAAAACGAAATCATTATTGATGTTTCTGTGAATGATAGAAGTCAGGACAAGGAAGCCTTTTCATTGTTTTGTGTCCTTTCTTTGCCTTATGATGAACATAGGTTATATTCAATTCATGAGAACCGCCAGTACCTGCTTTTGTAAGCGTGGAAACCGTAAAATCATAACTGTATTGAATACTCCAGTTATTATAAATCCAACCTATAGAACCGACAGCCGATTCGCTGTTTGTTACTTTTGGATTAATTCTTTTAAATTCAATTCCCCTATACCAAAGTCCAAATAAAAATTGATTGTAAGTCAAATAAAAACCAATATCAATTTGGTCACTTTTTCCTTGCATTTTATAATGTGCAGTGGGGGTTAAGAATATATTATCCTCTTCATGTAAATAAGCCATATGATGACCAGAACCAAGTGGAATTTTATATCCTGCTATCCAGCTCGTCTGCATGTTTAATGCAGCTCTGTCACTTGTATTGTACATTGTCATACTTGGGCGGTTCATATGACTAAAAGAGACCCCCCCCCAAAGTTTACTAGTATAAGCCAAAATTCCAGACCCTACATCAAAATATCCTTTTTGTTGGGCAGCACCTGTAACTCCAATTCCTCCGGGTGTATTTCCTTGATTGTCTATTTGAGAAGGTAATAATAGTTGACTATAGTTTATAGATCGATTGCCATAACCACCTAATAACCCTGCTCTTACTGTGAGAGCCTTAGAAACAGGTAATTCATAAGAATATTGGAGATTAACTTTGGTTGCATTTATATCATTAAGCCCCTGCCTGTCCTGAACAATCATTACCCCAACTCCTGAATTGTATTTTTCAAAAAAATGATCTACTGAAACTAGTGCTGTTGCATATTTAGCATCAATGCCAGGCCATTGATAACGACCATGTACCATGACCCTTGTAGCATGCACCCCTCCTACAAAAGCAGGATTAATATAAGGAGTTACAGCATAAAACTGAGAAAACTGAATGTCCTGTCCTACCGAAATAGTTTCCGTTGTTATAAAACTAATAATAAGGAGCAGTATTTTGTAGTATTTCAAAACTCTAACAATCATTCCTTCAATTTTAAATAACCTGTTTATTCAATTTCCAAAATTACAAAAATTATTCCATATAAAAGGAATATCATCGGATAAATTAACGTTGGAAATTATTTTTAGTGTATCTCTTGTAGATATAAAAAAAATACTAACTTTGCAGTCCCGTTTCAAAAATGGGTTTAAAAATGCGGATGTGGCGAAATTGGTAGACGCACTAGACTTAGGATCTAGCGCTGCGAGGCATGGGGGTTCGAGTCCCTCCATCCGCACTTAAAAGTTGAAAAAAGTTAATAATGGCCTCAATTATTAACTTTTTTTATTTGTAGAAAATCAAGCATAAACAAAATACAATAGATCATGGAAATTGTACTGGAGAAAAAAAGCACCACAGATGCCAAGTTGAAGGTAAACCTTAAACAAGCTGATTATCAGCCTAAAATTAAGGAGAAGTTGAAAGAATACGGCAAAAAAGTAACACTTAAAGGTTTCCGAGCCGGAAAAGTGCCTGCTTCTCTTATTGACAAAATGTATGGTAAAAGTATCCTCGTTGACGAAATCAACAACATGTTGTATGAGTCTGTTAACGCTTACATTAAAGAAAACAAACTTGCCATTGTTGGAGACCCTCTTCCTGATGCTGAGAAAACAAACGGAATTGATTGGGACAACCAGAAAGATTTTGAATTTGTATATGATCTTGGTTTAGTAGCCGATTTCAACTACGAACTTTCAGACAAAGTAGTACTTCCTAAATACATCATCAACGTTGAAGATAAAGTACTTGCTGAAACACTTGACAACCTTCGTAAGCAATACGGCAAAATGGTTGATGGTGAAACTATTCTGGAAGAGGATTTCGTAAAAGGACAACTGAAAGAAGTTAACGGTTCTTATGACAAAGAAACTTCTATTCCTATGAACAGAGTTTCTAAAAAACAATTGTCTAAATTTTTGGGTAAAAAAGTAGGTGATAAAATAGAATTTGTCATTGAAGAAACCTTTGAAGACCCTAATTATATTGAATATGTAACGGGTTTGGCGAAAGAGATTGCTAAAGAAACCAAGGGTAAATTTGAATTCACAGTTGTCAATATCCGTCACTCTGAATTGGCTGAAATAGATCAGGAATTCTTTGATAAGATTTTTGGAAAAGATACAATAACTACCGAGATCGAATTTAATGAGAAATTAAAAGAAACTATCAAAGACAATTACAGCAGAGAATCTGAAGC
>JANYCO010000562.1 GCA_025360235.1 Cytophagales bacterium | reverse complement strand
CTGTGATGCCAGGCGTCAGCCTTTACAGCATTGCTTTCGGTTTCTTCGCTAATCTTTATAACATATCGAAAAAGAAGTTCTTTGCCTATTACTACCACTGCCAACACCCATAAAGTAAATGAGGCCGGAATGGAATGTGGTGTAAGCATATTTTCAACGCTTTGCACAGCAATAAGAATGGCCGCTACAAATAAAGAACTTGCCACAATAATAGCTGCAATAGGCTCTGCTTTGCCATGACCATAAGGATGTGTTTCGTCAGGCTGACGGGCAGCTACTCTTATACCCATCCATAGAATTAAAGAAGTTACAACGTCAGAGGCAGATTCTATCGCATCAGCAATCAGTGCATAGGAGTTTCCTACAATGCCTGTTATTCCTTTTATGAATACCAGAACAACGCTTAATACAATGCCAGTAAGTGTTGATTTCGCTGCTTTGTCAGCAATTTCTTCTCTCTTGCTTTTAACTTTCATTAAATTTGGATTGACGTTCTATACTCCTTCAGCTACGACTTCTTTTACTTCAGGAATCATTCTTTTTAAAAGGTTTTCAATTCCGGCTTTAAGTGTAACGGTAGAAGAAGGACAACCACTGCAAGAACCCTGAAGCTGCACTTTCACAATGCCGTCTTCGAAAGAACTAAAATTGATTGCACCGCCATCTTGTTCTACAGCAGGGCGAATGTATTCGTCCAGAAGAGATTTTATTTTCTGTACAATCTCGGGATCGTTAGGATTTACTTCATAAGCAGAGCTGCCGGGAAGTGTTATAAAAAGAGGCTTCTCTTCTTCGAGATACCCTTTGATTAAAGATTTTAACATTGGGCTTATGTCGGCCCAATCGATATCATCGGCTTTGGTTACGGTGATGAAGTTAGAAGAAATAAATACACGTTTCACAAAACTAAAACGAAAAAGATCTGCTGCCAAAGGACAATTGGCGGCACTTGTAGGGGAAGCAAAATCGACCGATTCAGAAACCAATTGAAATTCCGCACAGAATTTCATTGAGTTTGGATTAGGTGGTGTTTCCGTATAGATGTTTACTACTCTTTTTTGCGTTTCCATTATATTATTTGCTTAGATTATCCGAACTGTTTAAACAATTATGGATAGGTTATAGTTTCAAAGTTAGCCAATTAATTGCGAATTTTTTATTCTTAATAATATTCCCCTTCTCCAGGAAAATCTTTCGCCTTCACGTCCTTGATATACCCATGCACCGCCTCAGTCATAATAGTATGCAGGTCTGAGTAGGTACGAAGGAATCTAGGTTGAAATTCTTTATTAATTCCCAACATATCATGTGTTACTAAAACCTGGCCGTCAACATAAGGGCCGGCTCCAATTCCAATTACCGGAATTTTTAAATTTGCCGCTACTTTTTTTGCCAGATCAGCAGGTATTTTTTCAAGTACTAATCCAAAGCAGCCACAATCCTGAAGGATAGCAGCATCTTCTTCCAGTTTTTTTGCTTCATCTGCTTCTCTCGCTCTTACAGCGTATGTTCCAAATTTATAAATCGACTGAGGGGTAAGACCAAGATGACCCATTACAGGAATACCTGCACTGAGAATACGAAGTACCGATTCTTTTATTTCCAATCCGCCTTCCATTTTAATACCATGCGCACCGGATTCTTTCATGATACGAATAGCAGAACGTAATGCTTCGGAAGAATTTCCCTGATAAGAACCGAATGGAAGATCCACCACTACAAATGCTCTCGCCGCCGCCCGTATTACAGCAGAGGCGTGATAAATCATTTGATCAAGAGTGATTGGTAAAGTAGTTTCGTGTCCTGCAATTACATTGGAAGCAGAGTCGCCTACAAGGAGTACGTCAATTCCGCCGGCATCTAAGATCCTTCCCATAGAATAATCATAGCAGGTGAGCATGGATATTTTTTCTCCACGCATCTTCATTTCCTGAAGCTGGTGGGTGGTTACTCTTTTAATTTCAGGAGTTTGGGCAGACATCTTTTTATTGATTTGATAATTTGATGATGTGCAAATTTGATGATTTTATTTGATTTATTTCATCATCAAATCATCAAATCTAGTTTTTTTTAGGCATTGTGCCAAACAGATAGTCCCAAAGAGGAGAAGACACTCCAAAAGCGTGATTACCTTCTTTGTAGTGATGTATAGCGTGGTGTACCCAGAGTTCTTTCAGAAAATTTTTGGGGGGAGGGTAAGCATGTACCACATAGTGTACCAGTAAATAAGTAGAATAACCAACCATTATTCCGGAAAGAAAACCGTAGACGTTTATTCCAATAATTAAATAGAACAGTGCATACAGGAATCCGGCGAGCCCTGTACTGGCCAATAGAGGCATAGCCAGTCTGTCTTTGTCTTTTGGATAATCATGGTGTAGGCCATGTATATTATATTGTATTTTTTTTCTCGTTTCAGTGTTCGTATTCATATGAAAAACATATCGGTGTAGAATGTATTCCAGAAAGGTAAAGAAAAAAGCACCACTCAGGAACAGCAAGGAAAGTCTTGTGATTGAAAGTGGCGTATAAAGTGCTCCATAAATAAATAAAAATACTGGTAATACGTAATAAATAGTTATGGGAATAATAGCATTTACCCTTGTAAGTCCTTCCAGCAAAGGGTTGTCAAACATGTTTTTGGTGCCAGAATTTTTAGGTTTCGAATCAGTATGTTCTCTAAAAGTACTCATAAGTTTGTTGGTTTATTTTAACTTCCAACCCTTCTAATCCTAAAGACACATTGTGATGCGTCTCCAGTGCAAATATAAATTATTTATAAAAATTAGTAATAAACTAATCAGTAAATTTTGATTCAAAAACTCACTTTGACTAAGTAAATCCAGTTAAATTTTGTTAAGCCATTTTAAATTGATTGTTAAGGCAAGATTCATAATAGTCAAGGTATTGAGGTAAAATGGCTTCACCTTCAAATTCTTTAGCGCGTTTTAAAGCATTTTTTTTAAAGGAGGCTAAATTTTCATCTTTGAGAATATAAAGTGCATTTTTGACCATATCTTCAACATCCCCTACATCACTCAAAAAGCCCGTCACTCCTTGAATATTCAATTCAGGAAGACCGCCTGTATTAGTAGAGATCAAAGGCACTTCGCAGGCCATAGCTTCCAAAGCAGCCAAGCCAAAACTTTCTTTCTCCGAAGGCATAATAAATAAATCAGAAACAGAAAGCACTTCTTCTACTACATCTAGTTTGCCAAGGAAACGAACATCGTTAGACGCATTCATATCGCGGCAGATTTGTTCCATTCTTGCTCTTTCAGGGCCATCGCCTACCATTAATAATTTAGCAGGAATTTGTTTTCTTACTCCGTTAAAAACAGCCAATACATCTTCTACTCTTTTCACAGGACGAAAGTTGGAAGTGTGTGTTAATAGCCTCTCACCATTAGGACAAATCGCCATTTTGAAATGATCTTTTTTCTGCTTTTTGAAACGGCTTGCGTCAATAAAATTGGGGATTACCCGAATATCTTTGGTAATATTAAACAAACTTAAAGTGTCTTGTTTTAAACTTTCAGAAACAGCCGTTACACCATCAGATTGGTTGATACTAAAGGTAACTACGGGTTCATAAGAAGGGTCCTTTCCAACAAGTGTTATATCTGTACCGTGAAGTGTTGTAATAATTGGAATTCGTATCCCATGTGTTTTTAATATCTCTCGTGCCATATAAGCCGCAGATGCATGAGGGATAGCATAATGAACATGCAGTAAATCCAGTTTTTCGTGTTTTACTACATCTACCATTTTACTTGCGAGTGCCAGTTCGTAGGGTGCATAATCAAACAATGGGTAAGACTCAATTCTTACTTCATGGTAGAAAAGATTTTCGCTAAAAAAATCTAAACGCTGAGGTTGAGAATAAGTGATAAAATGTACCTGATGCCCTTTCGCTGCCAATAATTTTCCCAACTCCGTTGCTACGACTCCACTTCCTCCGTATGTTGGATAACA
>JANYCO010000115.1 GCA_025360235.1 Cytophagales bacterium | reverse complement strand
TGTCCGCATAATTTTTACGAATATTGGATTCCGAAACCTGATAAAGATGTTGTTCTGTTTTATCTAACAATTCAAATACATCAGTAGTATCTTCATAAGCATCTCTGTGCACTTCTGAGGCGATAGAAATTAAATCTCTTTTTATAGAATGTTCAGCCACAATACGGGCATGAAACTCAATATTGGCGGCAGAGTTTACTTTTGTAGTAAGTTCAGAAACGTAATAGGCTCCACCGGCCATCTCCAGTTCACCTTTAGTTCTTAAGTTATTGGTTACAGTAAGAATATCAATAGGTTCGGAACGGTCGAAAAGGTCAACTACTGCTTTAAAAATTTTCTGATGTGCTTCTTTATAAAAACTTTCTGGTTTTAATATCTCTATAACAATGGTTAATGCATCTCTTTCAAGCATCAAAGCCCCTAAAACAGCCTCTTCCAGTTCCAAAGCCTGTGGAGGTAATTTCCCCAAACTCTCGATCCCCTCTAATCTATTGCTTTTGGGCTTTAATAAACCTGTTTTAGAAGTAAATTTCTTTTGTTCCATCGTACAAATGTAAACCACAACCTTGTTTCTAAAGTTAAAAAAAAATTATTATTATCCTTAGTTTATCAACATAAATCCCTTCTTATCTTCAATTACAAATACTTTTGACTTAAAGAAACTTATCAACCTAGGTTTGGTCCTTTTCATTTTTATTCTAATTTTGTTGGTTGATTGATAATAACCTGAAATTACAGTGTCTACACAAAAAGTACATTTTATAGCTATTGGAGGCAGCGCGATGCATAATTTAGCGTTAGCGCTTCACAACAAAGGATTTATCGTTTCGGGTTCGGATGATGAAATTTTTGAACCCTCTAAAACAAGATTAGAAAAAGCGGGTATTTTGCCTCCTTCTCTTGGTTGGTATCCTGAAAAAATCACCTCTGATCTTAATGCCATTATACTTGGTATGCATGCCCGTGCCGATAACCCAGAATTAATAAAGGCTCAGGAACTTGGTATTAAAATATATTCTTACCCAGAATATATTTATCAGCAAAGTATTGACAAGCAAAGAATTGTAATTGCAGGAAGTCATGGGAAAACAAGTATCACTTCGATGATCCTTCACGTCCTGAAATACAATAAAAGATCCTTTGACTACATGGTAGGTGCTTTGATCGAAGGTTTTGACACTATGGTAAAACTAACAGAAGACGCTCCTCTTATCATTTTAGAAGGCGATGAGTATCTTTCTTCTCCTCTTGACAAGACTCCAAAATTTTTACATTACCATCACCACATAGGACTTATCAGCGGTATTGCCTGGGATCACATCAATGTATACCCTACGTTTGACGAATATGTAAATCAATTTGAAGCTTTTGCAGAAGCCAGTCCGAAAGGGGGGATACTTATTTATTCTGAAAACGATGACTTCGCCAGTTATATCTGTAAAAAGGAAAGAGACGATGTACAAAGTATAGAATACGATGCACATAAAAACGATATCATCGATGGCATCACTTATCTAATAACTGACTTTGGGAAAATACCGCTTCATATTTTTGGTAAACATAATATGAGGAATTTAAGTGGAGCAAAAGCAGTTTGCAATAAAATCGGAATTACGGACGAAATGTTCTATCAGGCGATTCGCTCTTTTAAAGGAGCAGCCAACCGCCTGGAAGTATTAAACAAAAATTACAGCACCGTAGTCTTCAAAGATTTTGCACACGCTCCTTCAAAAGTAAAAGCCACTACTAATGCTGTAAAGAAACAATACGAACGCAAAGACCTTGTGGCAGTATTGGAACTTCATACTTTTAGCAGCCTGAATAAAGATTTCTTATCTCAATACAAAGATACTTTTAAAGCGGCAGATGTACCTCTTGTTTATTATAGTCCGGAGACTGTAAAACATAAAAATTTAAAAGAGATTTCTGAAAAAGATATTATTGATTCCTTCAACAGCAAAGACCTAAAAGTATTTACAGACAGTCAAAAACTGTCTGACTATTTAACTGGTCTGGATTGGAACAACAAAAATCTGCTTCTTATGAGTTCTGGCAATTTTGGAGGCCTTGATATTAAGAAGCTGGCTAAGGAAATTGTGGAAGATTAATACAATAGTTATGAGTGATAAATTTTTAATTATAAATTATTTTCAAACTCATAATCCAAACTCATAAATTAAAAATTTAGAATTCATAACTATAATGTTAAACCTCACCAAACCCCTTGCTTTTTTTGACTTAGAGACCACGGGTACTAATGTATCATCAGACCGAATCGTGGAAATAGCGGTAGTAAAAGTGATGCCCAATCAAGAGATAAGTACTAAATCCAGTAGAATAAATCCTACTATTCCTATCCCTATTGAGTCCAGTATGATTCATGGTATTTATGATAAAGATGTGGCAGAATGTCCTACATTTGCTGAGGTAGCGCATACGTTTGCTCAGTTTCTGCAAGGCTGTGACCTGGCTGGATTCAATCATATCAAATTTGATATTCCACTTCTAATGGAGGAGTTTAATCGGGTATCAGTTGATTTTGATATCAATAATAGAAAACTTGTAGACGCACAAAAAATATTTCACATGATGGAACCTCGCACACTTAGCGCTGCTTATAAATTCTATTGTGAGAAAGAGTTGGAAGGTGCTCACAACGCCGAAAAAGATACTATGGCAACCTATGAAGTACTTAAAGCCCAGATCTCAAAATATGAAGGGCGTAAACTAAAAGATGCTAAGGGTAATGAAACAGAACCAATCAAAAATGATATGAATATTCTTCATAATTTATCTTTTGATAAACTGGTGGACCTTGCGGGTAGAATGGTCTTTAATGAAAAAAAGGAGGAACTCTTCAACTTTGGAAAATATAAAGGGCAAAAAGTTGAAGATGTATTGAAGAAAGATCCGGCTTATTATGATTGGATGATGAATGGTGATTTTGCCATTGATACAAAGAAAAAAATGACCGAAATTAAACTCCGGGGATTTAATAAAAAATGAAACCGAAATAGTAAACAGTTATGAAAAAATTTACTTACTTACTTAGCTTACTGGTTATCCTCAACATAACCACAACTCTTGCACAAAATCCAACCGACAAAATAGACCTCAAGAAGTTCAATGAGCGTTACCTGGCGGAGTTAATAAACTCCAAAATAAATACGTTAAGGGATTCGCTAAAGACGCAAAAACTAAACAGGGATTCTCTCCTGGAGATGGCAGCCAAAAATCACAGCTCTTATATCAAAAAGACAGACGATATCTCCCACCTACAGCCAACCCCTGAATTTTCTACCCTTGAAAGAAGAGTTGAATATTATAAAGGAACGCAAGAAAAACTGTCCGAAATAATTGATGTTATCTATATTGACAAACCCACTCAAATCTATAAAGAAAAAGAAACCATAAAAATTTATACTTATGGCGAAGCGGCTGATTTTTATTTTAAAAATTCATTTAACACTTCTGCGCATTATGAAATAATGACAAAAAAAGCATTTTACACTTCGGGCATTTCTTTTGGTGTGAACGAAGAACGGAAGTGTATTTATGTGGTACAAGTATTTGGATCAAGGGCTTTCCGATTTCATCATTCTACAAAACACAAAGATAATAAAAAGACATTTTATCCTTCTAAAAAACTGAATATTGAAAATGCTTATGGTATTAAACCTTATGATGAGAAAATTTGTACTAAGTGCATTGAAAAATTCAATCTAATTCCGGAATACGTAAAATATAGTTTAGTAGTAGAGAATAACAAAATCTATTTCAAATTTTCTGACGTAGTTGTATTTGAAAAAATATTCATGGACGGTGACGAGGCTATAGCAGTAGACGTACTGCATCTGGACCAATTCCCATGCAACGCTGGAAATATGCTCCACCGCTCGGTGGTACACGATGGTATTTTATTTAAACCACTTTCAAAAAGTGAAATCCTAAAAAATAATATCCTAAAAGATACAAAAGAAATTAAGGTATTGATGGGCGAATGCCCATTTACCAACCCTGATGAATTTGAATTGAGCCTTTTGATTATTAAAGCCAATACACTTTGCGACTACAGAATTAAGGCAGTAAAAGAATTGATCAAAACAGAGATTATGGAAATCGATCTTTATACGGATACGCTTTCCAAGGCTGAAATCTCTAAAAAGAAAAATTTACGCTTCTCCATTCCTTTCGAAAGATCAAAAGCAGAATACCAGGAAAAAGATATTAAACCTTTCTATGACTCTTTAAATTTGAATAAGTTCACCATAAAAGAGCTTACTATTTTTGCTTATTCTTCTGTAGAAGGAAGTGCTGAAAAAAACTTAGAGCTGCAAAAGCAGCGTGGGCAAAGCATCGTTCAAGTATTACAATCCTTTCAACTGGATTCCATTAAAACAGTTATTAAAACAATAGAAA
>JANYCO010000558.1 GCA_025360235.1 Cytophagales bacterium | reverse complement strand
TGCTTTTCTACAAAATAACAAACCCGTAATTGGCGTTATCTATGCTCCGGTTTTGGATATTTTATATGTAGGAGTTGTAGGAAAAACTGCTTATAAAATTGAAGGGGGTAAAAAATCTGATATTAAAACAAATCAGAAGAAAACAAAGTTGGTGGCCGTAGGGAGCCGTTCACATGCATCACCGGAAGATGCTGCGGTATTAAATAATTATGACATTATTGATAAAACATCAATTGGAAGTTCGCTTAAATTTTGTTTGCTTGCTGAAGGTAAAGCAGACCTTTATTTCCGTAGTGGTCCAACAATGGAATGGGATACAGCAGCAGGGCAAGCTGTGCTTGAGGCTGCAGGAGGTAAAATGTTTAATCAATCAGGAAATGAATTTACGTACAACAAAGAATCTCTTTTGAATGGAGGTTTCCTATGTACAGGTTGGAATTAATCTTTTATTCTGAATAAAATATCTTTAACTAAGCATTGAATTATGAAACTAAAATTGACCAGCCTTTTTATTCTTTTAATAACTATTTCTTCCTGCAGGAAAGAATTTATAACCCACAGAGCATCTCCTCTGCAAAAAGAAAGTCCAAACTCTATTAACCCTTCTACAAACATTGGAGAACAAATGGGTTTAAGATCCGGATTACCAGCTCAAGGTAAATCAAACGCCTTAACTTCTTCAACTAAGAAAAGAAATCAGATAATTGATAAGAATACCGAAAAGAAAAAGGCAGTAGAGAATGTCCCATTTTCACCTCTTAAAGAAATTCAAAAGAAAAAGGAACATTCTGAAAATGAAATAAAAAAGGAAATGAACCCAAGACTTTCAAGAGCCTTATGGATGATGATTCCAGGAGGTCTTGCTGTAATACTCGGAATTTTATTGTATCCAGTAGCTCCTACGGGTCTCTTTATATTTGCCTTTAGTATCGTGTTCCTCGCAGGTCTTGTTTCTTTGTTGCTCTATCTTGCCAATCCGAAACCGAAAATGTAAGATTGATTGCTGATCAATTTTACAAAAATCATTTTCGTCCTTTTAAATATTCTTCGTTCATATAATTGGACTTATCGAGAAGCGTTTCGAGGTTTTCTTTTGTTATAGGAAGCGGTTCTAGTTTAATAAATGGAACATTTTTTTCTCCGTTAAATACGTTGGATTTAGGTTCTTTAATTTCACTCTTTGAGGCTATATTACAAGCAAGTTCAGATGCTTGGGTAGCTAAGAGATCCAGCGGTTTATATACCGTCATTCCCTGAGTATTTTCAAGAATATTATAATAAGCGATTACACTTGCATCTTGACCCGTAATAAATACTTTTTCATTAGGTCTGAAGATTGCCAACGCATCAATTATCCCCTCAGAGATCATATCTGCTGCCGCAATTACTCCATCTATTTTACCTTTGTAGTTTCCAAGAAAATCATTCCCTTCCATATATGCTTCCATAGAAGTCCACTCCGACAAATAGCGATCATAAACAATTTTTATAGCACCACTGTCTACATAAGGCTGTAAAATATTCATTTGTCCTTTTCTGAATAACAATGAGTTTGCATCGAACTGAGGACCATTCATAAGCATGATTGATCCCTTATAATTTATTTTTTTCAGAATATATTCCGCCTGTAATTCCCCTACCTTTTCGTTATCAAAAGAAATATAATAATCAAGATCACAATCAAGAATTAATCTGTCGTAGGCAATAACCGGAATATTAGCTTTATGTGCAGTACGCACAATATCTCCTGCTGCCATTGAATTGGCTGGGATTACTACTAAAACATTTGCCCCGGCTTTAAGGAGTTCTTTAGCCTGCTGATGTTGTACCGCAGTATCGCTGTCGCATACCCTGATCATAATTTCATAACCAGCTGCTTTAACTTTAAGGGCAATAAGAGAACTGTCGTATTTCCACCGGCTTGCATTGAAATCATCCATCAAAAGTCCGATCTTTTTCTTATTCTGAGCCTGGTTGCTCTCGGTAATACATAATTGTATTACAAAGAGAAGAAGTAGGAATCTTACAGTTTTCATATAAGTATAATTTAAGTAGTTTTCGAATGTAAAGTTAATAAATGGTTCTCTGAAAAACTACCATCTTATTATATTTCAGCCAATTAGGTACAAAAAAGCCATAAAATGTGCAAAAAGAGACCTTTTACCTTCCTTATTCCATAAAAATTTAAATTTACGTCCTAGAATTCTAAAATTGTTTTCTCAATAATATCGCAACACTCGTTCAGTTGCTTTTCGTCAATCACTAATGGAGGTGCGAAACGAATGATATCGCCATGAGTAGGCTTAGCAAGTAATCCATTATGCATCAAATTCACACACACATCCCAGGCAGTTCGTCCGTCGTTAGTAGGTTTTATAACAATTGCATTGAGCAATCCTTTCCCACGCACAAGTGTTACGTGAGAAGATTTTGACTTCAAAGTATTCATTCGATCCCGAAAAAGTTCACCCATTTTTGCAGCGTTCTCTGTCAATCCTTCTTCTTTTATTACTTTCAAAGAAGCAACAGTTACCGCTGCTGCAATTGGATTTCCACCAAAGGTAGAACCATGTTCTCCTGGTTTTATAGTCAACATTATTTCATCTCTGCAAAGAACAGCAGATACCGGATAAACACCACCTGACAAGGCTTTCCCTAGTATTAGCATGTCAGGTTTTACATTTTCGTGATCAGAAGCCAATAGTTTTCCTGTACGGCCTATTCCTGTTTGTATTTCATCCATCATCAGAAGAACGTTGTATTTTTTACATAGCTCCTCTGCCTTTTTCAGATAACCACTTCCTGGCACAAAAACTCCTGCTTCGCCTTGAATAGGTTCTACCCAAAAACCACAAACATTTGGATTTTGAAGTGCTCTCTCCAAAGCTGCAACATCGTCATAAGCTATAATTTGAAAGCCTGGAAGAAATGGACCAAAATTATTTCTTGAATCAGGGTCAGTGGAAGCAGAAATTATACCCATGGTACGTCCATGAAAATTTCTTTCAACTGCCACAATTATTGCTTTCTCAGAAGGAATACCTTTTTTTGTATAACCCCATTTACGGGCAAGCTTTATAGCCGTTTCATTGGCTTCGGCGCCAGAATTCATCATCAATACTTTATCGTACCCAAAATATTCACAGATGAATTTTTCTGCTTCACCTAAACGATTATTATAAAAAGCTCTTGATGTAAGTGTAAGCGTTTTAGCCTGTTCGATAAGGGCGTTAATAATTTTAGGATGACAGTGTCCTTGATTTACGGCACTGTAAGCGGAGAGAAAGTCGAAATATTTTTTACCCTCTACATCCCATACAAATACGCCTTCTCCTTTAGCAAGCACTACCGGAAGTGGATGGTAATTGTGTGCACCAAACTGGTCTTCCATCTCAATAGCTTTCAAGGTCTCGCTTATGGCATTTTGTATCATCCTAATTCGAATTAAATTTTAAGTAGGGGTAAAATTAATAAAAAACGTCCAGTATTCCTCGTTTTGTTATTTAGTGGACAAACCTGCTATTCCAGACATTATCCCATCGCAAGAGTCCTGAAGCTCTGGAACCCAAATTATATTTAAATTGCTTTATCCACGTTCTCAACATTTTTTTCTATCTTTATGTTATTAAATATAATTATTAATTATTTCCTAACCCTTTAACCAATTGAGGATATGTATAAAAGTGTACTATTTATAATTCTGTTAACTTTTGCTTTGCAAATGAGCTGTCAAAACGGACATAAAAGTCAATCATGGCATCCCGGAACACCTGGAAAAGGAGGAAAGGCGAAACGCAAATAATTCTATTGTTATGAGAAAAATTATTATAGCGATAGACGGGTATTCGGCTTGTGGGAAGAGCACTACCGCTAAACAAGTAGCGGCACGACTTGGTTATAGCTATATTGATACAGGAGCCATGTACAGGGCATCTGCATTATATTTTCATCAGCATTACATCAATTTAACAAACCCCTCTGCGATATTAAAAGCATTGGAGGAAACCCAAATCAGTTTTCATTTTAATGAAAAACTTCAGCGAAGTGAAACTTATTTAAATGGATTGAATGTTGAAGACGAGATTAGAAAAATGTCCATCTCCAATATGGTAAGTGAAGTAAGTGCGATTCCGGAGGTAAGGAAACACATGGTGCACCTGCAGCGTAAGATGGGCAAGAAAAAAGGATTGGTCATGGATGGCAGAGATATAGGAACTCAAGTATTTCCTGAAGCCGAATTGAAAATATTTATGCAAGCGGAAATGACTGTAAGAGCTGCACGTAGGCAACAAGAATATCTTTCAAAAAATCAGGTGGTAGACCTTGAGGCTGTACTTGAAAATCTTAAAAAAAGAGATCACATAGATACCACCAGAGAAGAAGGCCCTCTTAGAAAAGCAGAAGATGCTTACGAAGTAGATACGACCTACATTACAGTAGAAGAACAGGTAGATTACATACTTGACCTCGCAACTTCAAAGATCATCGAAAATTTACATACTGTTTCAGATATATGAACGTAGCAATAGACAAAAATTCAGGGTATTGTTTTGGTGTAGAATTCGCCATTCAAATGGCGGAAGACGAAATCTCCAATGGAGAACAGCTCTATTGTCTGGGCGATATTGTTCACAACAGCATGGAAGTTGAAAGGCTTACAAAAAAAGGTTTGCGCATAATAGACAAAGACGATCTTAAAAATCTGCATGATTGTAAAGTTTTGATCAGAGCGCATGGCGAACCTCCTGAGACATACGAATTAGCGTTAAAAAATAATATAGAATTGATTGATGCCTCATGTCCTGTAGTTTTGAAACTTCAGAACAGAGTAAAACACGCCTTCGACAATATGGAAGTAAAAGAAGGCCAGATTGTAATTTATGGTCAGGTAGGACATGCAGAGGTAATAGGTCTTACGGGCCAAACATTAGACAAAGCAATCATTATTACTAATGAAAGCGATTTGGAAAAAATTGATTTCAACAGACCCGTTACCTTATTTAGTCAGACAACCAAAAGCACACAAGGGTTCTATCAGATCAAAGCATTAATAGAAGAAAAAATTCAGGCAATAGGAAAAGACAGTATGACCGAGTTTGATGCAAACGACAGTATCTGTCGTCAGGTATCTAACAGGGAACCTCAATTGCAGAAATTTGCTAAAGAGCATGATGTAATCATATTTGTAAGTGGTAAAAAAAGTTCAAATGGGAAAGCTTTGTTTAGTGTTTGCAAAAATCAAAACGAAAGAAGTTATTTTGTTGAGAATGAAACCGAAATTCTACCTTCTTGGTTTTCAGTAAACGATTCTGTTGGAATTTGCGGAGCCACCTCAACTCCAATGTGGTTAATGGAAAATGTAGCTGAAAAAATCAGTGTGCTCCAAATATCCTAAAAAATTAATTAAAAAAATTCATGAAATACATATTAAGGTATTTTCTACAAGGTCTGTTATTAGTTATTCCTGCCTGCTTTACCATTTACATTATATTTTCTCTTGTTGCATGGCTGGATAAAATTCTTCCTACTGTCTTTCATTTAAAATTATCTCCTGGATTCGGCATCCTCATCATTCTTGCCTTCATAACTTTAATGGGTTTAATTGGCTCTACGATTATAGCAAGACCTGCTTTTAATTTTATAGAGTATTACATGTATAAAATTCCTTTTATCAATCTTATTTATTCTTCCACTAAAGATGTGATTGGGGCTTTTGTAGGAGACAAGAAAAAATTTAATCATCCCGTTTTGGTGAAAATGCAAAAAGATTCACATATCTATAGAATTGGTTTTATTACAAGAGAAAATCTTGATAGTATAAATATCAAAGACATGACAGCCGTTTATTTCCCGGACTCCTATGGGTTCACGGGAAACCTTTATGTGGTAGCCCGCGAACATATTCAAGAAATTAATGCCTCAAGTTCTGAGGTCATGAAGTTGATTGTCTCAGGAGGAGTATCGGGTGCATTACCACGAAAAGAGGAAAAATAAATGATGTAGGACACATTAATAACGTGTTCTACATAAAAAGACACATTTGTGTCCTAATAAAAAGACACATTGTGTCCTAATAAAAAAAGAC
>JANYCO010000014.1 GCA_025360235.1 Cytophagales bacterium | reverse complement strand
TATTTTTGTTGGTTTTGAGAGCCCTGTACCTTTAACACTTTCTGATACGTTGAGCAGAAAAAAATGGTACATCAAAAAAAATGCAACCAATGAATTTTTGATTGATACAAATGTTGCATTAACCACTCCAATGAAAGTTTTTGCAACCAATGCTATTTATAAAAATGCTTTCTGGCGTTTGATGAATAATAGTTACTCCACACAATTGGATAGTTTAAAATGGAGATCCTTTGGAAATACTTATATAAACAATAGGTTTCCAATTAATCCGGTAAGTTTTAATGTTGCTACCTTTGATGGATTAATGTCAAACGGAGTTCCATACAATACAGTGAATGTTCTGGCTACAGGATATGGAGATAGCCTTGTTTCTCATCCTATAGATTTGAGTAATTTGATAGCTTCTGACAGCGTACATTTTAGTTTTTATTGGCAACATACAGGAGTGGGCGATAATCCCGAAACGAATGATCTGCTCGAATTACAGTTTAAAGACACTTCTGGTGTATGGAATATTGTACAATCCATCGGTGGTAATATTACCTATATGGATACATTTAAATTTAGTGTTATTCAAATTACGGATCCGAAATATTTATTTGATAATTTTCAATTTCGGTTTCGGTCTTTTGGTAGATTATCCGGTCCATATGATATTTGGAATGTAGATTATATCTATCTTAATAAAAATAGAAATGATTCTGATTCCAGAATTTTTGATATGACGATAGGAAATGCTTCCGTAAGTTTTCTAAAAAATTATACGGCGATGCCCTATGGTCAATATTTTGCTGATAAGTCTAATGAGATTGGAATATTAAATTTTACCACGAACAATCTTGACCGAAATCTTACCACCAATCAGTTTATACAAGGGATATGTTTTGTTTCTACTAATGCAGGAGCATACAACTATTTTTATAAAGACACTGCATCAGTACATGCCACCGGAAATAATATTCTCACCTACCAGGATAAATGTAGTCTTCCGTTAGACAGTCTCAAAAATCAATCCCTCCCAATGAAAGTAGATACTAAATATTATGTTGGGTTGAATGATACAACTAATATTTTACATGCATACAATAACACTTGTCAAACCTCTACTATTCTATGGGATTATTATGCATATGATGATGGTACTCCTGAGTGGGGTGTAGCGGCCAATCAAATAGGTGCTAAAGTAGCGAATAGATTTACTACAAAAATTCAGGATACGTTAAGATATATAGATATTTACTTCACCCGCAGTAAAGGACCGAATATGAATGGCCGTACTATTTTGCTTTCTGTTTGGAACGATAAAAAAGTGCTGGTAAGGCAGCAATCGGTTTCAGTGAAATACGGAGGATTTATTCGCTATAAACTTTCAAGCCCCATTATAATAGCAGCAGGAAAGAATGTATACGTTGGTTACCAACAAAATTTTGTAGACCTGCTCACCGTAGGTTATGATAGAAATTATGATCACTCGGATAAAGTTTATTTTAATTTGAATGGCTCATCATGGAATGTATACAACGGTCAACCTGGGTATGTGAAAGGGAGTATGATGATCCGGCCAGTATTTAGTAAAGGTCAAATATTGGTAACCCCAATCGTTGAGCCAGAATCGGATTTGGAATTTGTATTGTATCCTGTTCCTTCAGATGATGTTTTGAAAATACAAGGTAAAGTATCAGAAATTTCATTGTATGATGTAATGGGACAGAAATTACAGTTCAGAACATTTAACCCATACGAAGAAGAAAAAAGTATTAATGTTTCTTCTCTTTCTAATGGGCTTTATTTGGTAGAAATAAAGATAAATGACGCCACTTTTATTAAAAGAATAATTGTTCAACACGCTTATTAATAAGCTTAGCAAATAGTTGATTATTTTTTTGTATATTGTTAATGCGATTTTTTGGGCAATAATAATAATAAATATTGAGTGAGTTTAATAAAAATATTGAAGAACTTCACGAATCACTGCTCTCCAGTGTGATGATCAACAGTACTGAATCAATTGCGGTAAGTACTCTCGAAGGAAATGGTCAATATAGATTATTGTATATCAATAATACCAACTTAAGTCATATCAATAAACTGTGCAAGACAAATTATGCCGCAAAGGATCTTATCGGAAGACTTCACGAAGATCTTTTTTTAAATGTATATGGGGCTAGTCAGGAAGAGTTAGAAGAGGATAACAGTAAAAGACGGGAGTCAATTCAAAAGAGAGAAAGGTTGTATTATGAGGAAACCTTTAGGATGGGGAATGAGGTATTGTATCTGGAGTCTTGTGTAACTCCTATTTTTAATGATTTAGGAATCTGTACACATACACTTTGGAGTGCAAGGGATATTACAGAAAGGAAAGTGGTAGAAGAAGAAAAACGAATACTTCTAAATGAGACTTTGATGCTTAACGAAGAGTTAAAAGCAAACGAAGAAGAATTGATGCAGATCAACCGGGAATTGGTTTATCAGAACGAACAATTAAATCAATTTTCCTTTATTGTATCACATAACCTTCGCGGACCTATATCAACATTATTGGGTATTGCAAATATTTTTGAATCACCTGAAAACACTGTTGATTTTAAAGGAGAATTAGTAAAACATATTCAAAAAGCAACTGGTCATCTTGATACAATTATCAAAGACCTTAACACAATCCTTTCTCAGACAAAAGAAGTAGATCACACAAAGACAATTGTAGATATTGGAACAGAGCTCTCTATTGTTTTAGATTTATATAAACCCCAGATGGAAAAACATAAGGCAGTTGTTGAGATAAATTTTTCAGATGCTCCTACTGTTAATGCGATTAAAAGTTTCATTCATAGCATTTTTTCTAATCTTGTTTCTAATTCTTTGAAGTATAAAAAAATTAATCAACCTGTTATTATTTCGCTGTATTCAACAGTTGTAGATAATTACACAGTTATTACACATAAAGATAATGGTTTGGGCATTGACTTGAAATTGTATAAAGATAAAATTTTTGGGTTCTATAAAAGGTTTCATACCCATGTAGAAGGAAAGGGAATTGGACTGCATCTTATAAAGACTCAGGTAGAGATGATGGGGGGAAGGGTAGAAGTAGAGAGTAAAGTAAACGAAGGGACTACATTTACTATTTTTATTAAAAATCTGTAGAGACGCGTTATGACGCATCTCTACAGATTTTTAATTTAGAATTGAATTTTGTAACCTAAATAAGAAAATATTCCTAATTGGTATTCATTTTTTACTTTTCTATCATATTTGTCCCAATATTGATCTAAGACGTTTCTTGTATTCAGGATATTATCAGCTGCAATAAATAAATTGTGCGTAGCTTTTGCTCTGTTTATTGCGTAAGAAATTTTCAGATCAGTTCGAAAATAATTTTTTACATGTTTATCATAAGCATGAGCAAAGTCATATCTGGTGTCCTTTGCCGCGAGTGATGTTTTTTCGTCAATAGGTACGATATGGCGTCCACCGGAACAGTTTAATTTCATGTCAATGGACAGTACCTTTCTGTTGTCTTTATCGAGATGAAATTCTTTTCCTGCAAGCATGTTGTATACATAGCCTATATTAAATACAGTACTTCTCCAAACACCATCACCTGCTTTATATTGGGATTTCAATAAAGATAGATTTGTAAGAAAATAGTATCCTTTACTAAAATATTTTTCCAATGTGATTTCAACACCATAGTTTTTACCCCTTCCTTTGTTAGAAGAACTATCGGGGCCGGTATTAATACTATAGGAAGCGCCTGTATTTAAAACAGAATAAATTCTATACCAACCTTGCATTCCTGAACTTACCGGTACAGAATATAGGTATTGATAATAAGCTTCCATTTTAAATCTTAGATTAGTGGAAATGGATCTTCTGTAAGAGGCTACAAGGTGCACACTTCTCATAAAATCAAGATTTTTGTTTGGCTGGTAATATTCTCCGGTAGCATCGTTTTTAAATCGGGTTTGATAGATAAATAAAGGTAAAGTCTGACTATGTAAACCAGAAGCAATGCTAAAATAATTTTTATTGTTCAAGGTATATGCTATGGCCAATCTTGGCTCCAGTGATTTACGGTTGTTCAACATAAACTGCTGATAATATACGCCTGGATGGATGCTTAATTTGTCAGTTACCCTGAAATGCCAATGAAGAAATGCTTGAGCTAACCAAGTGTTTCCTTTCTGGTTAAGCGGAGTATGTGTGGTGCTGTCGTCATAATCAAAATACGATTGGTTGTTGTTGTAAAACATATTTCTCATAATAACACCTCCTTTTACAAAATGCTTTGTATTGATCTTATGAGATAATGTATAATTGGCAAGGTATTGTCCTTCCAGACTTCCAAATTCTACATCTACGAAAGAAGAAGAACTTCTATGAATATCATTTTCCTTGTATCCGAGTTTACTCCCAGATGCAGAAATTATTAATTTTCCTTTTGTTTTTTCAGTAAATCGATATTCATTTGAAATGCCGGAAGCAAACATATTGGAAGAAAATTTTGATGCATATCGAACTGTTGGGTCTGATACCATTGTATCAGGATGTTCTACTTTGTCTGTTAAATTAATACTACTCGCACCCATAATTCCCCAAACTGTAAACGTCCCTGTCTTTTTTGTGGGCATATTTACTTTCATAGTAAAGTCCTGGTATTGGGGTACACCGTTTGCTCCAATACTTACACCTAATTTTTTCAGCGCTTCAAAGGTGAAGAAGCGGTAACTTGCCATATAGGAACTTCCATTCTTTTTTGAGATCGGTCCTTCTGTTGTAAATTCAAGACCACTCAGACCAAGCTGAAACGTATTTTCTCTTTTCTCATTATTTCCGTTTCGCATTTTCACATCAAAGACAGCAGCGGTTTTATTTCCGTATTCTGCTGGGAAAGCTCCCGTAAGAAAATCAGAGTTTGCCAGTAGATTATTATTTAAAATGCTGAATACCCCACCGCTACTACCCATTGAAGTAAAGTGATTTGGATTTGGGATATCAACTCCTTCAAGTCTCCAGAGTACACCAACAGGCGAGTTCCCCCTTACAATAATATCGTTCCGCTGGTCGCCTCCTCCTGCTACCCCTGCATAGTTCGAAGCCATACGACTTGGATCACTCCGTGAACCAGCGAAACGATTGATCTCTTCAGTGCGAAGATTAGTAACACTATTTGTAATAAGGCTATTATTTGCTTTTGCTTTATCACGCTCGCCTTTTACAACGTACTCTTTTTCCTGAATAATTTCTTCTTCCAAATAAATTTCCAGTACTGTTTCCTTTCCTGAATTAATCAATTGATTGGAAAGTACCGTAGGTTTGTAGCTCAGCAGCATAACTTTTATATCGTATCTCCCCACCGGAACATTTTCAATTTTGAATTTTCCGTTTGAATCGCTTACTGTTGATAGAAGTGGGTTAGTTCCAATTATCGTGATAGAAGCTTCTTCTAGTGGTGAAGATAAATTTTTATCGTAAACTACTCCACGTACAGTTTGTGTGTATATTTTAATTTCCTGAGCTATCGCCATTATTGGCAATAGGGAAATCGTCAGTAATAGATAAATTACTTTTTTCATGACGATAATTATTTGATCTGAAAAATTCTGTTAACACTAACAGGATTTTAATAAGTTGAATAAATTATTTTTTATTAATGTTGGAGCTCCCGGATGTATTGGAGTTTACGGTTGGGTTTCCATAATAATTAAGAGTGGAAGCTCCACTGAGTTCGGCAGCTAAGCTGTTTATAACATTAACAGTTCCTGTTGAGGATCCTGAAAAATCTATTATAGCTATTTTAGTTTGTAAATTGGAAGCATTAAATACAGAGGCACCACTTGCGTTAATATTTATACTCGTTGAATTTCCTGAAGTCTCAACAACTGAAGCCCCGCTAATTTCTCCGGTAAGAGTTGTTATTTTATTTTTTATTAAAATTTTTGAGGCTCCACTTGCTTTCAGATTCAAATTTCCGACATGCAAGGTGTCTGTTGTCTCAAATTGAGAAGCCCCGCTAATTTCTATTTTATCAATCGATGGAGCACTCACATGAATTTCTGCGTTTGTAGCTTTATTAAAACATCTTTTGTGTTTTAATCCGATCTGAAGTTCGTTCCCATGAACCTCGGTGGTAATATATCCTATTAGATTGTCGTCGGCTACTACTTCTACCTTGTAAGTGGGCGATTCGCTATAAATTACTTTGAGGGCAGAACTTACCTGGAGCTCATTGAAATTTGAAACAGATCTCGTTTCAGTAGTTGTACTTCCATTGCCTTTTAGGCATCTCAGGTGACATGAATTTAGTATTAGTAAACTTGAAAGTAAAATCAGGAGGATGAAGGAAATGTTTTTTATTTCAGTTTTCATAAGTTTATTTTTATTTTGTAGACAATATTTTTGAACCCAACCTTTCGGTTGTTATTTTTTTTTGTATTATTTTTTTATTGATTTTTTAGAACCTTATCCCGGCATTAACCCCAATCCACATTTTTATGTTGGTATCCTTAGCAGACGAATTGTAAGTATGGTTGAAGAAAGTATACGGAGCAAGGTCAGAGCCTGGAGCCATTTTGTCTGGGGCTACGTATTGTGAAATCATTACATTCAATGACGGACCAATATATACGGCAGCTCTGTCACTTATTTTCATGCCAAAATTTGTACTTAATCGATGTAAGGCATTTAGGTG
>JANYCO010000409.1 GCA_025360235.1 Cytophagales bacterium | reverse complement strand
TAATTTTTATCGGAAGACACTTCAAAATATTTTATTTTCACAACTGCCTCTTTTTTTGTTTGCACCCACAAACGAGTGGCTCCAGGTTTTGCAGAGCCAACCATAGGCCCGGATTGTAATAACGCTGATTGTGCTGACAGTTTTAATGAAAGAAATAATAGAATTAAGAATGTTGCATTTTTCATTTGTTGGTTTTTTATTTGTTTTTTTGCAAAATCTTAGCGTTCCTGGCGCTTACTTGACTTAGGATTTTTTTTAACGCAATGGGTGCAAAGGTTACGGTTACGCGAAGGGCGCTAGAGAAATTATTCTTTACTCCTCTCCTCCTTCCTTAGCTTCGCCACAAATAGGGAAACAAAATATAAGCCAAGGCTACCATCATTATATTCAAGGCACAAATAATGATCAATGAATTATAACTCACCGATAAGGCCAAACCATCGATCGCATTTTTAGAAACCCGCATCAGCATCAACAACATTGGAATTATAATTGGAAATCCTAAAATTGTCATCAACGTACCACTATTATCAGCCTTGGAAGCGATGGCTGAAACCATGGTGAAAGTAGTTGAAAATCCTACCGCACCTGCAAGCACATTTACAAAAAACAAAATTTTATCTTCAACAGGATTTCCCAAAACTACAGAATAAAATAAATAAGCGATAGAAGAAAGCAGCAATAGCAATCCGGTGTTATAAATTATTTTCGAAAGTATAATGGCTTGTGGACTTGCTATGGTGTAGTAATACAAAGTTCGGCTGGTTCTTTCCTGAAGAAAACTTTTCGCCACTGCATTTACAGAAGCAAAAAGCAAAACGATCCATAACAAAGCATTCCAGGTAGAGGCGCTTATCCCTCCGGATTTTATCCCGAAACTCAGGTAACACACAAAAACAGTACTTGCCACATATAGGAGAATCCCATTGATAGCATACCGCTGACGCCATTCCAGAAGAATGTCTTTCTTTAGTAAAGTAAGAACAGCGTTTGCCATGGGGTAAAGATAGGGAAAAAGGAAAGGAAAGCAGGTATAACCCGTTGTTTTATGATTATTTTTTTGTAAATTTGGTATATGGAGGCTATCAAAAATGTCATTAACATAGACAGTGAAATTCTTAGCGGACAACCCGTATTTAAAAACACACGTGTGCCTGTGGAAGCTTTGTTTATGCACCTTGAGAAAGGAATTTCTTTAAATGAATTTTTAGAAGATTTCCCGAGTGTTACAAGAGAGCAAGCTGTAGCGGTATTAGAAATTGCCGAAAAAATAATGACCTCAAAAAATATTGAGAAAATTTATGAAACTGCTACTTGACGAAAATTTACCCAAAAGACTCAAGCAAGATTTTACAGAACATGAAATATATACCTTTCGAGACAAGGGGTGGAGTGGCAAGAAAAACAGAGAACTTCTGACTTTAATGATTGACGAACAATTTGAGGCTCTGTTTACATTCGACAAAAACATACAATACCAGCAAAATTTTAAAAAATATTCTTTACCTGTGATTGTTCTTAATGCTCCCGACAATTCATACCTAACACTTAGCAAGCTTGTGCCAAAAATTAAAGACGCCCTAAAAGGGAGGCTTTCTGAAGGCTCTAACGAAATAAAAGAATAACCCTTAATCTCCTTTTAATTTTCCAAAAGATCAAAGGGAGATTTTATAACTACAAACCTATTGGCAATTTATGATTTTAAATAGAATAGCTTCCCTCCTCATCATTTTCATAGCCATAGTTGTGATTCTTATTTACGGCCAAAGTCTGTTAATCCCACTTCTTTTTGCATTATTAGTCTGGTTCCTCGTAAGAAAAATAAAATCAATCTTAGACAGAGTAGCTTTTATAAAAAACAAATTTCCTTCCTGGTCTAAAACACTTCTGACTTCTGTTTTTATATTTATGATATTGTGGTTTGTTTCAAGAACCCTTTCTTCCAGCATCAGTTCGCTTTTACGCTCTTATCAAATTTACGAATCAAATATTCTGTTGATTACCTCTAAGATCAATACAAGCTTTGACATTAACCTGATGGAAATAATTAAAAGCCATTCCGGCGATTTCAACTTTGGCGCCATTCTAAGTTCTATTATCAACTCGCTCACTTATATCATAAGCAATGCTTTTATGATCTTACTCTATACTTTATTTATTTTTCTTGAAGAGGCTTATTTTACTTTTAAATTAAAAGCTGTTTTTGCAGACGAAGATAAATATTTAATGACTACTCAGATCTTAGAAAAAATAGAAGCCTCCATTGCTGATTACATTGGACTTAAAACACTTGTCAATTTAATAGCAGGCATTTTGAGTTATATTGTATTTCTTATTATAGGCATTGACGCTCCTGTATTTTGGGCGAGTTTAATTTTTCTTCTCAACTTTATCCCAACCATTGGCTTATTGATGGGCACCGCCTTCCCTGCTATTTTTGCGTTGATCCAATTCGGAGAATTTACACCCTGTTTGATGGTATTAATTTTCATCGGACTAATACAAATCCTCATCAGCAATTTCTTAGAACCCAAACTCATGGGAAATTCTTTAAACATCAGCATCCTCGCTACCATACTCGCCTTGTCCTTTTGGGGAAGTATCTGGGGAATTACAGGAATGATTGTAAGTATTCCGATTACTGTTATTATAGTCATTATTTGTTCTCAGTTTGAGAATACAAAAGCTGTTGCGATAATGCTTTCAGAAAAAGGAAAAATATGAAACAAAAAATAAATTTAACAAAAATAGACCCGAGACTTGTTACTACAAAGGCTATTTTTACGATTACATTAATCGTACTATCATTAACCATAATGAGTATTTGGCTTAGTGGAATGGAACAACACCGCACCGTATTTATAAACTCCATTCTATCTACAAGCATCTTATCAACCGCCTTTTTTCTTTTCATTACAATCGGACTTTACAAAGGAATTAAACTCAAAGATGATATTGGAGAAATAACAGACAAACTTAAATTCGAAAAAATTCCTAACTTTTCTGACAGCTTAGACATTGGGACAGTTGACCTACCAATGATAGAAGCTGATGGGATTGAAGGAATATTTGCAGTAATTGGAGCAATAATTCTTTGGATTTTCGCCTCCTTTCTATTTCTCTTCCTTTTATGGATGTTTGGCACCATAGGCTGGGCAATGCTTTTAGTATTTGCGGCAATGCTCTACTGGATTTTTTTCAGAGCACTTCGACTTGTATTTAAAAATTCAAATAAATCAAAAGGTGATTTAAAAAACAGTTTGATTTACGGATTTAGTTATACACTGCTTTATAATTTTTGGATCTATGGAATTATATTAATAGCACATTACCTATCCTAAACTAATTTATAAAAATCTTACATTTTGAAATACATCACAAGAACGATCTGGACATTATCCTTTGTCAGCTTATTCACTGATACAGCAAGTGAAATGTTATATCCGATAATGCCGATTTATTTAAAAAGCATAAATTTTTCGATTGTTCTTATTGGAATATTAGAAGGTGTGGCCGAAGCTACCGCCGGATTAAGCAAAGGGTATTTTGGAAAACTTTCAGACAATTCAGGCAAGCGGGTTCCTTTTGTACGGTTCGGTTATTTGTTAAGCGCAATCTCCAAACCAATGATGGCGCTTTTCATTTATCCTTTATGGGTTTTCAG
>JANYCO010000405.1 GCA_025360235.1 Cytophagales bacterium | reverse complement strand
AATTACGAATTAAAAATTACGAATTACGATAAAATTGTTAATTCTTACCACCAACTAAAATGCAAGTAATAAAAAGAAACCCAAGAAAATTTCTTAAAGAAGATTTTAAAGTAAGCACCTGGGATAATTTGAAATCCCTTTTTGAGGAACTGAAAAATAGAAAAATTTCTTCCAAAGAAGAGTTGCGAAAATGGTTTCAGGATCGTAGTGAGCTGGAGTCAGTATTGGAGGAAGATATGGCCTGGCGTTACATTCGCATGACTGGTGATACAGCCAATAAAGAGTACACTGATGCCTTTAATTTTTTTGTAGCGGAGATACAACCAAATATTGCTCCTTATTCAAACTCACTGGATGAAAAAGCACTTCGTAGTGTTTTTTTGAAAGATATGCGGGAATCTGGTTATGCTGTGGCTGTAAGGAGTATTGAAAAAGAATTCAAGATCTTCAGAGAAAAAAATATTCCACTCTTTACTGAATTGGAACAGGAGGCTCATAAATACGGTGCTATTTCCGGTGCTATGATGGTTGAAATAAATGGTAAGGAATTAACGATGCAGCAAGCTTCTGATTTTCTTCAATCGACGGAAAGAGAAAAGAGGGAAATGGCATATAAAAAGATAGCGGAGAGAAGGTATAAAGAAAAAGATAAACTTGACGATCTTTATTCTAAACTAATTCTCCTAAGAAATAAAGCCGCTCTCAATGCCGATTATCCTAATTACAGGGATTATATGTTTACTGCAATGGGACGTTTTGATTACAAACCAGAGGATTGTTTCAGTTTCCATGAAGCAGTCGCTTCAGAAGTTGTACCTGTATTGAATGAACTGGCAACTGATCGCAAGAAACAACTTAAGCTTGATCAGCTAAAGCCCTGGGATCTTAGTGTAAATTACTTCGGAAAAAATCCTTTGAAGCCATTTGAAACTTCTACAGAACTGCTGGATAAAACGATTCAATGCTTTAGTAAAATTGGTACTTATCTGGGCGAGTGCATTGGTACTATGAAGGCCATGGGGCATCTGGATCTGGAATCAAGGAAAGGCAAAGCTCCTGGTGGTTATAATTATCCATTGGATGAAATAGGAGTCCCGTTTATATTTATGAATGCCACTTCCAATCTCCGAGATCTTGTTACTATGGTTCATGAAGGAGGGCATGCCTTTCATTCCTTCCTGGCAAAGGACCTTGAGTTGAATGTATTTAAACACCCACCGTCAGAGGTAGCCGAACTGGCTTCTATGTCGATGGAATTAATCAGTATGGAACATTGGGATATTTTCTTTAAAGATAAAAAAGAACTGGCCCGTGCCAAACGCGAACATCTTGAAGGGATTATCCAAACACTTCCATGGGTAGCTACCGTAGACCGTTTCCAACATTGGATCTATGAAAACCCAACCCATTCGGTAGATGAAAGAAAGAAAAAGTGGAACGAGGTATACTCTATGTTTGCCAATACAGTAACCGACTGGACAGGACAGGAGAAGTACCGTAATTTCATGTGGCAGAAACAACTTCATTTGTTTGAAGTGCCTTTCTATTATATAGAGTATGGAATTGCCCAATTGGGTGCGATTGCCGTTTGGAAAAATTACAAAGAGAATCCTAAAAAGGGATTTGAACAATATGTAAATGCACTGAAACTCGGTTATACCAAGCCAATCAGAGAGATTTATCAAACTGCTGGGATTAAATTTGATTTCTCAGGTCCTTATATCAGAGAGCTTATTGATTTTGTAAGGAAAGAAATGAAAGCGACAGGATTGTAGTTTTCATCTCTTAAAATATACAGAATCCCACTTCATTGCGAGGAATTCTTCGGTTGTATTCTTCGCAATGAAGTGGGATTTTAATATCTATTCTTATTCAATGTTGTAATTAAAATGAACAACTTTTTCAGATTTGCCACCTATAGAATGATAAAATTCAACCGCATGTTTATCTTCTTCATTTGAGGCTACAAACATTAGTTCTGCGTTGACAATCTTACAATAATTTCCAAGCGATGAAAGGAGTTTTTTCCCTAATCCTTTTCTTTGAAAGGTAGCTTTTACAGCAATATCATAAATAAAGAGTTCTGAACTGTCAGCATAATACATAGGGAGCTCGTAAGCTGTGAGGCCACCAATTACTTCATCTTCATGAATGATTACATAAGCCACAAAAGCGGAATTCGCTAATAGTCCTTTTAAATAGGATAGGTTAGGAATGTTTGAATTTGTTTCAAATACTTCATGAAACATCAAAATGAGTTTTTGAAAAGTGAGTTCATCTCCCTTTTTCAATTTTTTTATTTTAAATTCTGGGTCATTCATTTTTATAATTTTATTTCATGTATCCCGATTTTTCCCAGACTCCAACTCCTTTTTGAATTAGCGCTTTCAGTTCCTCTTCGTTTAATTGTTCTTCCTTTTTAAAATGAAAACAAGTTTTTCCTTTAAGACATTTATATATAGAAGGAGCTACTTCATTTAATTTAGTATTCATATAAGATGGAAAAAAATAAAATGTTACACTGTCTTTTCGTTGGGCTATGGAAGCAAAGAACATTCCAGGAATAATCTTTTTATCGTAACCATAAGGAACTGGTTTGTTTCCTATAAGTTCATAAGCCGTGTTTTTTGTATCCGTTTTCACCACCATAGAAGGAGCATACTTTTGTAAATTTTTCTTTAACGTATTAAAAAGAATAATTCTCGTTTCGTCAGTAATAGGCATAAGCAATATGGATTTAAATTACTCCATTAAAGTATTGAATTTAGAATTAGTTTCCAAACCTTCAGCGTTGTTAATGGTCGAAGACCTTAGGATCGACTGATTTAGGTATAAAACGATTAATGAGGTCTATCAACCATTGTTGACCTTCTAGTATAAATAAAACTTACTTCAAAGAATAAATCTTCACCTTCATCACATCATCTCTATATATGATAGGGTATAACGACAGCCATTCTTTTTTATCGCATTCGACTTTCAACATAGCACAATCGTACACAGCAATATAATCTAGGTTGTTTTGAATTTCTTTCAATTGCTCCTTAATCGTTTTTTCTGTCCATACTTCTCCCAAGTATCTTCCATCTCCCTGAAAGCAGGCTAGTGATAAATAATCAAAAAGTTCTTTGCTGTCGTATAAAGTAGCGATTTTTTTTCCTTTCAAAATTCCGGAATCGGAGAGGCGTTTAGCACTTGAAACTTCCTTATGCGGATTTTCATAAACGCTAATTCCATATCTAATTTCGGCTATCGGATTTTTTACTATCGCAATGAATACAATGGCCATAACAACTTGAGGTATTTTATAGACATTTAATTTTTCAGAAATTTTCTTACTAAGAATTTCTAAATAACCCATTGCAGACATATATAACGCTACCTGTCCTATGATAAGGTAGCGTTCCATTAGGAAGATCTGAAAATAGCCAAACCAATTCAAGACAAAAACAACGAACAACAAAGTACAGACTTTCCATTGGAGATTTCTTTTTTGAAATAAACTCATTATTGGAATGATCAGAATTCCAAGCCATAGATAGGAGAGATATTGAAAATAGTAAATTGTAATTTTAAAATTGTATTTGTATCGTTCCAGAAGATTGTTCACTATAGATTGAAACGAACCTGAATAAGCGGGAATATTTTTAATATAGTACGGGTCTTCCCACATAAATAAAGCTTTGTCAAACTTAGGTGTTTGAAGTGAAGCCGTTTCATGATGGGAGGGAAGGGCGTAATTAAAAGTTGCAGAAGAAGAGAGTGTATAAAATCCATAATGAAGTTTCAGACAACTTGCCCAGATAAATAATCCGGAAAA